>WLCY01000158.1 GCA_009705075.1 Actinomycetota bacterium | reverse complement strand
TGCCGGCGAAGTAACAGCAACAGCTTTAGAAGAAGATGCACCCGTTATTTTTGAAGGAGATTCTGCAAATTCAACAGCGAGATTCCCTGGGCTAAATGCCAAAGCAAGTGAACGCGTTAATTTAGAAATAACTTTTGAGAGCGCTGCGCCAATTAACTTAAATGCAATTGTTCGCGCAAAAGCAGATATCTACGCGAACGTTGGAAATTAGTTTTCGAACTTGTATCCAAGTCCGCGCACTGTCTGAATAAATACTGGCTCCGCAGGATCCACTTCAATCTTTGCGCGAAGGCGTTTGATGTGAACATCTAAAGTCTTGGTATCGCCAAAGTAATCGCTGCCCCAAACCCGGTCAATCAACTGCGAACGAGTTAGGACTCGTCCAGAATTTCGGACTAAGAATTCAAGTAGCTCAAATTCTTTCAACGGGAATGCAACATCAGTTCCACCAATACTTACCTTATGACGTTCGACATCTATTCGAACAGGTCCTGCCTCAAGAATTCCATCTTTAACTGAATCTTCTTCACCCTGTCGCCTAAGAACGGCACGAACTCGAGCAATTAATTCGCGAGAAGAATATGGCTTGGTCACATAATCATCGGCGCCAAGTTCAAGCCCAACCACTTTATCTACTTCTGCATCTTTCGCAGTCAACATAATTATTGGAACATTTGAACGGGTGCGAAGTTGGCGACAAACTTCGGTACCAGATAGGCCAGGAAGCATTAGATCAAGCAGCACTAGATCAGCGCCATGGCGATCGAATTGTTCAATCGCAGCAGGACCAGTATCGGCGACAATTACTTCGAATCCCTCTTTACCCAACAAATAGGCAAGGGCGTCAGAGAATGAAGCTTCATCTTCGACTACGAGGATCTTTGTCATTATTTTGCCTCCACGGCAGAAGTTGAGTGGCTAGTTGATTCACTCAGAAGGGGTAATCGAATTGTGAAAGTGCTTCCGGCGCCTTCCACACTCCAAACAGAAATATCGCCACCGTGATTAGTGACAACATGTTTTACTATTGAAAGCCCAAGTCCTGTGCCACCCGTAATTCGAGAGCGCGCTGCATCAACGCGATAAAACCGTTCAAAGATGCGCTCTAAGTCTTTCTCTGGGATTCCAATTCCTTGATCAGAAACTGAGATCTCACAAATTCCATCAGATTCGTTAACGCCAATTGCCACTCGTGTCGAATCTGGGCTGTAATTAATAGCATTCTCAATCAAATTGTGAATCGCCATCGTTACTTGATCCCGATCACCATTTACAACTGAGGTGACATCATTGTTATAAACAATTTCAACTCTTCGAGCTTCAGCATTTAACCGCGATTGATCAATAGCTTCCTTAATGCTTTCGCTGATAGAAAAAGATTGCGCGCGCTTCAGAGGATCATCATCTTGAAGTCGCGACAAATTAATAATCTCTTGAACTAACTCTGTAAGCCGAGATGCTTCCGATTGCATTCTTGTTGCAAATCTCGTGATGGCTTCTGGATCATCGCTGGCGCCAAGAACTGCTTCGCTCAAAATCGAGAGCGCACCGATTGGAGTCTTTAACTCATGAGAAATGTTCGCCACAAAATCTCGGCGAATTGAATCAAGTCTTCGCATTTCACTATCATCAAAAATTAATACAACAATTAATCCATCGTCACCAATCAGTGCGACTCGAACCAATAGATCATGCATTCCAGCACCGATTGGGCCGCGAGGAAGTTCCATAGTTACTTCTTGCGTCTTGCCGGACCTGCGAGTTGCTCTGATTAATCGCAACAGTGATTCGTTGTTCAGGTACTGGTCGCGAATTAGATTTAGCGTTGAAATACCATCTGATTGCTCAAGGATGACCTCGCCATTTCCAATCACAATATGTTCGGCATCAAATAATTTAAGGAGATCTCGAACAGACTGTGGGAGTAGCTCAACTTCATTTACTTTCCTGTCATCACTTTTTCGCTTGGTATTCATTCTCGCGATCCAGGACATGACGCAATCGTAGAAGAGATACCTAAGGCAAGCCCACCAAATACCCCCAAACCTGCTCTTTAGCGCCAATTCTTAACCTTTAGTTCAAGGCGCGTTCATATTCCTACAGCCTCTAAATGCTCGGCCACACTATTCTTAGCCAATGCGCAACGCCTTTCATGATGAGCTTGATTCAATTGGAGCCAGCCTGCTTCAAATGACCAGCCTGGTGAGAGTAGCCATGAGCGAAGCAACTACCTCGCTTCTAACAGTTGATTTAACAATTGCCGAGAAAGTAATTGCGGCCGATGGTGTTATCGATGAAATTCAACATGAGTTAGATGCGCGAACAATAAATTTGATGGCCCGCCAACAACCTGTTGCATCCGATCTTCGGACACTTGTTACTTCACTTCGTATGAGCGCCGATTTAGAACGTATGGGCGACCTTGCCCACCATGTAGCCAAGCAGGCACGTATGCGTTATCCCAATAGCGCGGTTCCTGCTGAGTTAGTACCAACGATTACGGCTATGGGTTTAGTTGCAGATAAATTGATCGACAAGCTCTCTTCAGTTATGGAACACCGCGATGCAGTTCGTGCACTTGAGATTGAATCTGATGATGACGAGATGGATAAGTTACATCGCGATTTAATCAGCACCTTGCTTGATGATAAGTGGAGCCATGGAATAGAAGCAGCAATTGATATGACCTTATTGGGTCGCTACTACGAACGTTTTGCTGACCACGCAGTTTCTATCTCTCGCCGGGTTTACTTCTTAGTAACCGGCGAGTACTACACAAGCTAAAACTTACTTCTTTCCCTGATTCGCAACTGCTTCGATTGCAGATTTTGCTGCTTCAGGATCTAGGTACTCGCCACCTTTTTTGATTGGTTCAAAATTCTCATCGAACTCATAAAAAAGTGGGATACCAGTTGGAATATTTACCCCGGCGATATCTTCATCAGAGATGCAGTCAATGTGCTTAACCATTGCGCGGATTGAATTTCCATGAGCTGTAACTAGAACCGTCTTTCCAGAATTCATATCTTCAGC
>WLCY01000157.1 GCA_009705075.1 Actinomycetota bacterium | reverse complement strand
GTTATGGATGCCCTCACCAAGTTTGGTGAAGAAATAGGAATCGTCTTTCAGTTAGCCGATGACATCATCGACATAACTAGTGATTCGAAAGAATCTGGCAAGACCCCAGGAACAGATTTGCGTGAAGGAGTTCCAACGCTTGTAACGCTGTTTATTCTGGAATCAGAAGATCCTGCGGATGCCGAACTAAGAAAGATATTATCTGCGCCAATTACCGATGAAGTTATTGTTCAAGAAGTTATAGTCAAACTGCGCAACCACAGCGCACTGAAAAAATCTCGTGAACTCGTTGCGAAGTATGGTCAATCAGCGCAGAAGCATTTAGAAACACTTCCCGAGGGTCCTGCTAAAGCAGCTTTAGTCGGGTTGAGCCAAGCTGTTATCTCGAGGACTTCCTGATTTAATTAAGTCATACCCGAGAGTTATAAGTGCGACCCAGATAAATACAAACCCTAGCCATCTGGCACTTGGCATAGGTTCGTGTCGCAAGAAGACAGCCAACATGAATTGAATAGTCGGCGTTAGATATTGCAAAAGCCCAATCATCGTAAATGGAATTCTGGTCGTTGCACCATTAAATAAAAGAAGTGGAATTGCTGTTACAACACCAGCGCCTATTAGAAGCGCAGTTAGTCCAGCGCCGTGGCCAAATTGACCTTCGCCTTTCTGGCCAATCCAGATTAAGTAGCTTGCATAGAAAACAGAGGAGATAAGCGTTTCTATCGCCAGCCCTTGAAGTGAACCGAGATTTATCTTCTTCTTAACAAAGCTATAGGAGCTCCAAGAGAATGCAAGAGCGAATGAGATCCAAGGCGGTCTGCCATAGTCAATTGTCAGAATGATTACGCCAATAGTTGCAACAATAAAAGCCACCCATTGAATTTTGCGCATCTCTTCTTTGAAAGCCAGAATCCCCATAAGAACTAAGAGAATTGGCTGCATGTAATAACCGAGTGATGCTTCAACTATCTGCTCGTGATTAACCGCCCAAATATAGGTAAGCCAGTTAATCGAAATAAGAAAAGCGGCGAGCGTAAATCTCCAGAAGATTCCTGGAGAAATCATTAAGGTAAAGGTGGATTTTAATTGGCGCCCAATTGCAAGCGCGATGATGCAAAAAACGAGTGACCAAACTGCGCGGTGCGAAACGATCTCTAGGGGATTGGCAGGTTTTAAGAGCGGCCAATAAAGTGGGAAGAGCCCCCAGAAGGTGTAAGAAGTAAAGCCAAAAATTAAGCCGAGACGGTATTTACTCATCTATCAACGATAGTTCGTAAATTGAACCGCAAAATCTAACTTCTGTTCTTTAACCATCGCCATAGTTGCTTGAAGATCATCACGGGATTTACTAGTTACGCGAAGAGTCTCACCTTGAATCTGAGTCTTAACAGATTTAGGACCTTCGTCACGAATTATCTTTGCAAGCTTCTTGGCATTCTCTGTTGAAATGCCCTCTTTCAAAGTGCAAACAATCTTGTAAATTTTGCCACTAAGTTCTGGGTCGGTTGATTCAAGATGCTTCAACGAGACCTGACGCTTGATCAGCTTATCTTTAAAGACTTCTAGAACCGCTTTGGCCTTCTCTTCAGATTGGCCCTCGATCAAAAACTTATCGCCTGATTTTTCAATTTTGCTATCTGTATTCTTGAAATCGAATCGGGTGGCAATTTCGCGGTCTGCTTGGTTGAAAGCATTATCAACTTCCATATGATCAACTTCAGAGACAATATCAAAACTTGAATCAGCCACTTTTACGACCCCTTTTGCTTTAATTTAGTTATAAATATTTAGTGCTTATTCTAATGAGCGCAATTGTAGGGTAAATTGGCCCCATGATTCGGAGCTCTCGTAAATTCCCGAGCCTGCCGTACTTCTGGTCCTTAATCGATTGGACTCTCCCTTCATTAAATCCCTACAAGGGAAAATTGCAGCGCGCTCAGAGCGTTGCCGATTTGGCTGCAATTGCTAAAAAGCGCACTCCAAAGGTCGTATTTGATTATGTCGAGGGCAGCGCCGTTGATGAAATTGCTTATGCCAGATCCCGCGATGCTTTCAGCAGAATTGAATTCAACTCTCGTGTCCTACGTGATGTATCAAAGATAGATACCACCGAAAAAATCTTGGGCAAAGTTGTAGATATTCCAATCTGCTTCGCACCAACTGGCTATACCCGCCTGATGCATCATGTCGGCGAGCCTGCAGTCGCAAGCGTTGCCGCAGATAAAAATTTAATTTATGCCCTCTCAACAATGGGCACAACTTCACCAGCAGAACTTGCCGCTGCAGTTCCTAATTCACGACGCTGGTTCCAGCTCTACATTATGAAAAATCGCAGCGATAGCTTGGCTGTCATTAAGCAGGCAAAAGATAGCGGTTTTGAAACTTTAGTTTTAACTGTTGATACACCTGTAGCAGGTCTTCGTTATCGTGATAACCGAAATGGTTTGACTGTGCCACCAAAGATTCGACTTAACACTGTTTTTGCAATTGCGCGCAAACCAATCTGGTGGCTAAATCTATTTACTACCGGCAAGTTGGAATTCGCAGCTTTCCGCGGATGGGATAAACCACTTTCCGAACTCGCCGCTCTAATCTTCGATCCCGCAACAACCCTAAAAGACATTGTCTGGCTTAGGTCTGTTTGGAAAGGCCCAATTGTTGTTAAGGGAATCCAAAGCGTTGAAGATGCAAAGGTTGTGGCAAAACTTGGAGTGCAAGGAATTATTCTCTCTAACCACGGCGGACGACAATTTGATCGTGGTCCAATTCCACTAGAAATCCTTCCCGATGTTGTTAAAGCTGTTGGAAAAAAAGTTGAAATCTATATTGATGGCGGGATCATGTCTGGCCTAGATGCACTTGGGGCAATTGCACTTGGTGCAAAAGCAGTCTTTATTGGCCGTGCTTATCTATATGGTGCAATGGCCAATGGTGAAGCTGGCGTTGAACAAGTTATTGAAATCATGCGTCGCGAATTTGTAAATGGCATGGCACTTACCGGTGCCACAAACATCGCCGACGTTCGTAAAAACGG
>WLCY01000156.1 GCA_009705075.1 Actinomycetota bacterium | reverse complement strand
GGTTTGAATTAGATCGACCTGAAGTATTGGTCGGTCACCTAGGAATGAGTGGCCAATTCTTGGTTCAACCGAAAAGCGCCCCTGATGAGCGGCATTTGCGAGTGCGAATCAGCCTTGGAAAGATTGAACTTCGCTTTATCGATCAAAGGACCTTTGGCTGGCTAGGAGTCGATGAAACTCAAAATGGCCTGCCAACTTATGTAAAAGATATTGCAGCAGATCCATTTGATCCCTTATTTAATCTTGATGAAACTATTGAAAGATTTCGAAAGAAGAGAACCGAAATAAAGCGAGCCCTGCTAGATCAAAGCATTATGAGCGGTGTCGGAAATATTTATGCAGATGAAGCCCTTTGGCGCAGCAAGATTCATCCAGAAACAAGATTAGAAAATATGAAGAGCGCCAGAATCAAAGATCTAATTGAAAGCGCAACGAAGGTAATGGCAGAAGCGCTTGCAGTCGGTGGAACTTCATTTGATGATCTCTATATAAATGTGAATGGCGAAAGTGGGTATTTCGAACGCTCCCTTGCGGTTTATGGCCAGGAAGGTGAGGGCTGCCCAAGGTGCGGCCGCGAAATCAGAAGAATCAAATTTGCCAACAGATCTTCCCATTTCTGCCCAAAATGTCAGCCCACACCGCGTGCTAGCCGAAATCGGTAACCAATTTTCCGATAGGTTGCGCCTGTGTATTTAAAGAGCATGACCCTAAAAGGATTCAAGTCCTTTGCCTCCTCCACCTCGCTCAATTTTGAGCCCGGTATTACCTGCGTGGTTGGTCCCAATGGCTCTGGAAAATCAAATGTGGTTGATGCCCTTTCATGGGTAATGGGTGAGCAGGGTGCTAAATCTTTGCGTGGCGGAAAGATGGAAGATGTTATTTTTGCTGGAACCTCAGGGCGGGCACCCCTTGGCCGAGCCGAAGTTTCAGTAACAATTGATAATACAGATGGTGTTCTACCGATTGAATTCACCGAAGTTACGATTTCTAGAATTCTCTTCAGAAATGGCGCAAGTGAATACCAATTAAACGGTGAAACTACAAGGTTGTTAGATATTCAAGAGTTACTAAGTGATTCTGGAATCGGTCGGGAAATGCATGTGATTGTTGGACAAGGTCAACTTGATGCAATCTTGCTTGCGAACCCGGAAGAACGGCGAGCATTTATTGAAGAAGCAGCCGGAGTTTTGAAGCACCGCAAGCGCAAAGAGAAGGCGCTACGAAAGTTAGATTCAATGACAGCGAATCTGGCACGTATTCAAGATTTAACAGTTGAACTTCGCCGTCAATTAAAACCACTTGGTAAGCAGGCGGAAGTAGCGCGGAAAGCATCAACAATTCAATCTGATGTTCGTGATTCCAGGTTGCGCATTCTCGCCGACGATTTACTGCAATTGCGATCAACAGTTGATGCCGAAGTTGCAGATGAATCAGCGCTGCGCGCCCGCAGAGATGGCGTCGAATCTGAATTGAATAAAGCCCGGGCTCGAGAAGAAGAGATTGATGCAACTGCGCTAATTGAAAATCCTCTTCTGGTTAAAGCCCAGGAAAACTATTATCAATTAACGGCTCAGCGCGAAAAATTCCGCGGTATTCAAAATCTTGCCTCGGAACGGGCGAGATTTTTATCTGAAGAAGCAGATGAAGCTCGAGCCAGTGGACGCGATCCAGAGAGCATGGATTTAGAAGCAGCAGGACTGCGCGAGGAAGAACGCGCATTGCGTGGCGAAGTCGAACAGGCGACATCGGGATTAGCGGCGCTCTCGGCCGAACTTAGAAACTTAGAAGCAAATCTCACAACTGAAGAAAATAGTGTCTCTGCAGCACTTCGCGCAATTGCAGACCAACGCGAAGGAACTGCGCGTCAAGAAGGCCATATCAATGGTCTTAAATCTCGAATTGATGCAACCAATGCTGAAATTTCTCGCCTAACAAAGAGCAAGGATGAAACCTCTCGTCGCTTGCAGAGTTTTCAAGAAGAATTTGCGCTACTTGAAACCCAAATTGCATCTGTTGATGCTAACGAACCAGGACTTGATTCAGAGTTTGAAGCTGCTAAATCTGAACTTGCTGCCGCACAGAATGAATTAGATTTACTTGTCGCAAAAGAGAGCGAAGCACAACGAAATCGTTCTGGCTTAGATGGTCGGTTACGTGCACTTCAAGAGAGCTTGGTTCATCGAGATGGATCTGGCGTTGTGCTTTCTAGTGGAACTCGAACCCGCGGTCGCCTCTCCTCTTTGATAAGTGTTTCAGATGGTTGGGAAGTAGCAGTTGCTGCAGCACTTGGACCGCTTGCAGATTCTGTCGTGGTTTCAGATATTTCAGCGGCGGTATCCGCGCTGACAATGTTGAAGCGTGAAGGTGCGGGTCAATCTGAACTTCTGGTAATCGATGGCGATGATGGATTTACACCATCTAATCGTTCAGTCCCGAGTGGATTTACTTCGCTGGCAAGCTTGGTCACATCGAACGAGATTTCTAGCGCAATAGCCGCTCTTCTATCTGGGTTTGTCGCTGTTGAAGATTTGGCAGAAGCCGAGAGCGCGCTACGTGCTGATCCATCAGTTATCGCGATTACAAGAGATGGCGATGTACTCAGCCGAATCCGAGTTAGAGGCGGTTCTAGTGCGCAGAACTCAGCAATTGAAATTTCAGCGTTAATTGAGAAGACCGAGAGTCAACTTCAAGAAGTTACCAACAATTGTGACCGGATTAAGTTTGAAGTAGTTCGTGCCAACGAAACTCTTGCTTCTCGCAAGAATATCTTTGATCTCGCCTTGGCGAAATTAAATGAGTCAGATGCAAAAATTTCTGGGCTAGCAGAACAGATGGCAGTTGCGGGCCAAAATGTAAAGAGTGCGCAAGGAGAAGTAGAGCGGGTTTCTGCTTCTTTGGTAGAGGCGAACTCACAACGTGAATCAGATGAAGCAGACTTGAACGCCGCAATTTCACAATTCGAATCGCATCAGACTCCTGCAGATCCAGATTTAACGCATCTCGAAGATTTACGTTCCAAGGTATCAGCATCTAG
>WLCY01000155.1 GCA_009705075.1 Actinomycetota bacterium | reverse complement strand
TTGTTAACGTAACTCGAAACATTGCGTTTGGTAGCGCTTCAGATACGGAGCCTTCAATTTCGATTGCGCCGTCTTTCTTAGCCAAGCAGTACCTACTTCTCTATTTCAAAACATTAACAGGGGTCCGACCATTTCTGGGCAGAGGGTTAGTCTAAGGCGCAAGGCCCAAATCAAGAAATCGGGGCTTATACTCCTAATCTTGATCCGAAGGCGGCAAATTGCGAATAATTTTTAAGGGTGGCTCCGCATGGAGCGCTGGCCTGGGGCTATTTGAGGGCCTGGCAATTGAGGGCGGCCGCATCCTGGCTACCGGGCCGGCGGCACTGGAGTTAGATGGCAGCTTTGTCGATCTTGATGGTGGATTTCTGATTCCTGGCTTTATTGATGGACATGCCCATCCAATTTTTGCGGGACGCGAAGCGCGTGGCCCACAAGTGAATAATTTGAAGAGCGTTAAAGAGATACAAAATGAAGTTTCTAGATATGCAAAAGCGAATCCAAGTGAGAGTTGGATTATTGGCGGCGCATATGAAGCTTCGATTATCTCTGGTGGGGATTTTGATGCACATTGGCTTGATGAGGTAGTTCCCAATCGCCCAGTTCTTCTTCATGCAGTTGATCACCACACAATTTGGGTAAACAGTAAAGCCCTTGAGATTGCTGGCATTAGCGCCAGTACTAAAAATCCAGATGGCGGAACAATTGCCAGACGAGAAGATGGTTCGCCAAAAGGAACTCTGCGTGAACCTATTGCATTCGATTTGATCTTAAAGCACGCGCCAGCAGATAGCGTTGAAAGCGATTTACTTGCCATCAAACGCGCAACTGATGAATTAATTTCCGCGGGCATAACTACCGCAACCGAATGCTGGGTTGAACCACCAATGGCCGAGGCATATCTTGCTGCCGCAAAATCTGGAGCGTTAACTACTGATATGCATCTTGCTTTTCTTGTTACTCCTCAAAACTGGCAGGAGAAAATCTCCTATATTCAAGAGATTCGTGCCGAGATTTCAAATTTGCCAGAACCAAATTATCTAAAAGCAAATACCGTTAAATTCTTGAGTGACGGCGCTCTTTCTAGTGGAACAGCTGCTCTTTCACAACCATATTTAGATAACCCAGAATCAAAGGGCTTGCTTATTTGGGATGACGATAATCTTCTTGATGCCACAGCCACTTTCGATATGCTCGAATTTCAATTACACATACATGCAATTGGTGATGCCGCCATTAATCAATCCTTAAATACCATCGAAGCTGTAATGCGAATTAATCCTCGGTGGGATCGCAGACCTGTAATTGTTCATGCTCAACTTATTGCGCCAGAGGATTTACTCCGCTTCTCCAAACTTGGAGTGATTGCCAATTTTCAACCGCTCTGGACTTACCTCGACCCAATGAATAAAGAGTTAATTGAGCCACGAATTGGGGCTGAACGAAATAATAGGCAATATCAATTGCGCACTCTCTTAGATACAGGTACCAAAATAAGTTTCGGCAGTGATTGGCCAGTTACAAGTCATAAGCCACTTGATTCAATCTTTATCCCGGTCCTGCGCAAAATTCCTGGCTCGAACAATGAAGCTTGGAATATCAATGAAGCAATCACGGTAGAAGAATCACTTACGGCCTATACCGCTAACTCGGCTTATCAATTATTTAGTGAGGATGAAATTGGGAAACTCGAACCAGGTATGCGAGCAAATTTTGTAATACTAGATAAGAGCCCTTTTGAGACTAGCGAAGTTAAAATCAAGAGCGTTTGGCGTGATGGAGTTAAAGTAGGTTAGAAACTTCCACACCAAGTAAGCCAAGCTTTTCACGGCCACCATCAATTGCAGTTAGCACAAATGGTTTACCATCGTCAAGAATTGCAAAGCTATGTTCAAAGTGCGCACCACGTGAACCATCTTGCGAAACTACCGTCCACTCATCTGCCAATACCTTGGTCTTTGGTGAACCACTTGTGATCATTGGTTCAATAGCAAGCGCGATCCCTGGCTTAAGTTCAGGACCCATCCCTGCAGCGCCAAAATTTAATACGTGCGGCTCTTGATGCATCTCAGTTCCAATTCCGTGACCACCATATTCACGCAAGATTCCATATTTGCCTTGCGAGCGAATGTAATCCTCAATCGCGAAAGAAATATCAGTTAGATTCGCGCCGGCTTTTCCTGCTGCAATCCCGCGCCACATAGATTCTTCACAGGTATCGAGAAGCTTCTGATCATCCGCGCTCTTAGTTCCTGCAATAACTGAAAACGCAGCATCGCCATGCCAGCCCTCAACTATCGCGCCAAAATCTATTGAAACAACATCGCCATCTTGGATTGGTCGGTCATTTGGAATTCCATGAACAATTTCATCATTTATCGATGCACAAATTACTGCTGGAAAACCATGATAATTAAGGAAATTAGATTTAGCGTTGTTGGCAGCTAAGTTCTTGATCGCAATATTATTCAAGTCATTCGTGGTTATGCCCGGTTTAATTGCTTCGCGCATAAGCTCGAGAGTCTGACCAACAACTAGTCCGGCCTTTCGCATCAGTTTTAGCTGATCGAGGGTTTTAATTTGAATGGCCATTTAAATTACTTAATGGCTGCGATTGCGCGAGCTGCAATGTCTGAGACTTCACCTATTGCAGATATAGATTTTAACAAGCCAGCGCTTTGATAGTAAGAAATAATTGGCTCAGTCTGTTCAGCATAAACGGCAAGACGATTGGCAATAACACTTTCAGCGTCATCAGGTCGTTGGTATAACTCGCCGCCACAGGAATCGCAGACATCTTCAACTTTGGGAGCATCAAAAATTACGTGTGATGTAGCGCCACAACCGCGACATACGCGACGACCAGAAAGCCGCTTGATGATTTCAGCGTTCTCTAACTTAAATTCGAGAACTGCATCAAGTGGCGTGCCAAACTTTTCTAAATTCTCTTTGAGGAAATCGGCCTGGCCAATATTTCTTGGATAGCCATCAAGCAGGAAGCCGTTCCGTGTATCTTCATGAGTTAAACGATCTGCGACCATCTCA
>WLCY01000154.1 GCA_009705075.1 Actinomycetota bacterium | reverse complement strand
GTAAGCGTTCAATCATGTCAATTGCAAAAGATTGTTCTTCGGTGGCAGAATTTTGAAGGGCTTGGGCGGCAAAATAACCAGAGGGACCAGCGCCGACTATCGCAATTCTGTAGAGCAATTGATCCACCTTTTTAATTCCTAATTAAGGCTTAATCTACTCGCCTAATTAATTTGTGCAACTAAATCAGTCATTACTTCCGAGCGTTAATAGCAACTCTTCCTTGATTTCAATTAAAGCCCTCGTGCTTGGCGCTAAGTCATCTACGGATACAAAGTTTGTAGATTCATTGCCAAGACTAGACTCTGCCATAACCTCTTCTATGGAGACGTCTTTCCTGACATATTGAGGAATTACTTCAGTGAGAAAAAGGCTAAGGTCAGAATTTAGGTGAGAAGTTCGAATTACGTAATCAACAATCGAAAGATTTTTATAATTTTGTATTAAATCTTCATGGTTTTTAAAGTATTGGTAAGACGAACTCGGCTTCGCCATTGACATAGCTAGATACCTGAAGGACTGGAAGCCCACGTCCAGATGCCTGGTTTGTTGGTATCCCTCCCCAAGTAAATGGGAGTTTTCGGAGTGAAGTAGCTCTGAAACAAATAGATTCAATCCCTCTTTATCTTTCGTGTAAAACTTCTCACTTAGTCCAAGGTCGTTGAGCCTCATATATATCCAGCCAAGATTCATGCACCCATAGTTATACAAAGAGACCCATTGTGAATAAGGATCCCTCCTGGAGATAACAACAAAATCGTCAGCATTCTTGCTTCGCTCAAACCGAGCATGCTTAACGTCTACCAAAGGTTCTAAATCCAGAGTTTTTTTTAATACATCGGAGATAAAGGTGCAACCAGTTTTCTGCACATCCATATAAGTTACTGGACCAAAACTAAGCAATTATTCGCGCTCCAGAGCTTCTAAATAGAAAACTAGATTCTTCTTTAGTCTTTCATCTTCAGGATCAAGTTCTACTGCCTTCAAGCCAAATTCTCTTGCTTCAGCAAAATTACCGAGGTAATACGCTGATAAAGCTAATAAATCACAAACTGCCGGACCCTCCCAAATACGTTCATCGGTCAAATAAACATCAGGCTTTTGAGTTAGTGCATGTGCTTTTTGAGCCGCTTCGTAGCATTTTTGCCAATCCTTAACTTGTCGATAATGCTCTGCAAGTTCCACCCACGGTTCGCGGAAATCTGGAGCAATCTGAGAGGCAAGGACTAGATGATCAGCTCTTTTTTCATCATCAATTTTGGCCAAATATTTGTGAGCCCATGCGCGCTCTGCGGGCCAAGCATCTGGAAAATCTTTCAAATACTTTTCGAATGTGCTCTTAGATTCTTCATTCCTGCCGTAAAACAAATACTCCCGTGCGAGCCAAAATGCAGCTCTATCATCCCGAGGATCTTCGGATACTGAAAGTTCGAGCAACGGAAGGTACTGCCCTCGACTCTTAGCAGTATCTGGATAGTGATGTATTTCCATGCCTATGTAATGCTGAATCTCTTCGATTCCATATGGGACTAAAATTTCGTGGACTGGGTTTTTCCAACGATACGAGTTGCGTGAGTGAATTTTATCTCCTGCGTAGGAATGTAGAGCTTTCCCTTCCTCACTAAATGAATAGACAAAGTTATATCTAGGTCTTGTGACGCCAGATGGGACTAATTCTAATTCTTTGCGCCAACCCGGCATGATTACTTCATCCATATCTAGCGAGATACAAAAATCGATTTCACTTGGGAGAGCAACGAGGGCTGCATTTCGAGCCAAATCAAATCGCCAAGGCTTAATGCGTACATCAATTACATTTATTCCTAAAGACTTTGCAATCTCAACCGTTCTGTCTGTTGATCCAGTATCAGCTATCAGCAGATAATCCGCTTCCTTTGCACTTTCGAACCATCTCTTAACGAAGTTTTCTTCATTTAAGGCGATTGTATAAACGGCAATTTTCATAATTAAGGGTTCAAGCTTTCTTTTAAACTTTTTTCATAAAATGTTTGATTTGAATTCAAGCGTTCTAAACTTGGGTTCCCTTTGATTGCACGAAGGCCGAAATCAACAGCTTCTTGGTGAAATCCTAACTTGTGTGCAGATAGCGCAGCCAAATCAAATCCCCACCAATTCCAAGCATCGAGATTATTTAGATGGCTAATTTGTCTTTCAAGTGAGTCAATTTTTGTCGCTGAATAGTAGCAATCTGACCATTTGCCCATTAGGTGAGCAATCTGTGCGCGCCAATGCCAAGCCTCATAAAACTCCGGCGCCTCTTGAGTTCCTTTTTTTGCCCATTCATAAGCCCAATGCATATAACCCAAACCTTGTGCTGCTTGTGAAGCCCAGATACAAGTTGAGGCTCGTTCCTGATCCCAGCCATACCCAATATCTAAAGCTTTGTATGCGCTATGAATTACGTTCTGAAAATCAGCCTTATAACTATATTCTCTACATAAATAATGGTTCATTCGCCAATCGTTGGGTGATTCACTTACCGCCATCTGCAAAAGTTTTAAATAACTTGTTCGATCTTTAGTGACATCTTGCTTGTGATACGTTCGTACATCGATTTCTTTTCGCGGATAAAAAGCGCCATCTTTTGGTTCAATTACCTCATGAATAGGGTGTTTCCAAGCAAAATTATGCCGATGGTGAATCTTAAAGTAGTAAAAAAAGTTAATTGGCTCACCATCTGGACTCCAACTAGTAACTTGCTTGTAAGTCGGCCAAAAATTATCTTCGGCGAATGCTTTTTCAACTTCTTTGCGCCAACCTGGAGATAAGGTCTCATCCATATCAAGTTGAATACACATATCAATATCTTTGGGCAGAAGTGCTAATGAAGCGTTCCTTGCAGTATCAAACCGCCATGGATTTACCGAAATCTCTTTCACTTCGATTCCAAGCTTTTTCGCTTCAGCCACAGTGTTATCAGTCGAACCAGTGTCTGCAATAAGCAAGAGGTCTGCATCTTTCCCTGATTCAAACCAATCTTTCACATGCTTTTCTTCATTTAGGGCAATTGTATAAATCGCAATTTTCATAACTTTATCTTCCATCC
>WLCY01000153.1 GCA_009705075.1 Actinomycetota bacterium | reverse complement strand
GTTCAGGGTCAAATACTAGTTATAGAAAGCGGGTTTTGTGGCATATGTTGCAGATTCTTTTGCGCCACTACGAAGTGATTTCAATCCGGCCTCAACAACTGCAACCGACATATAACCATCCCACGCATTTGGACCACCGAGTTGTCCAATTTTTGCAGCATTGATCCATGATTGAATCTCATCATCGTAAGCGCGGGCAAAACGAGTTAGATATGAAACATGTTCTGCAGTACTAGAACGACCAGCTTCCCAAGTTGTCATTCCATTGGACCGTCCAATTTCACTGACACCTTTCTGGAAAACAGCTTCAGTAATAACTTGATAGCCAAATTGCACGGAAACATTCATTTCAACGGTTGCGATTACTCCTGATTGCGTTTCCAGCAAGACCAGAATCGGTTCATTCAATCGTTCGGGAGCTAATTTATTGCGCTTAAGCTGCTTAACTTCAGCAGATACGATGGGTGAGCCAGTCAAGAAACGGACGATATCTATTTCATGTGAGACTGAATCAGCAATCAACATATCGTTGCCATACCACTCAGGGACCGAAGGATTGCGGTGGGCACAATGCAGAGCAAGTAATTCACCAAGCTGCGCACCAGAAATCTGTTTCTGCAATTCAATATAACCTTCATCAAAACGGCGCATAAAACCAACTTGAATAACTTTTTTGCCACTCTTTACTTCGGCCTCTACTACTCGAAGCGCCGATGCCACATCCGGCGTCATTGGTTTCTCGCATAAAACTGGAATTCCAGCGGCGATAATTGGCTCCAATACTTCTTCGTGAAATGCGCCTGGAGTTGCGACAAGCGCAGCATCAATTAGACCACTTGAAATTGCATCTGAGATATTTGCGAATTCCGCAGCGCCTGGTGCAAATTTAAGTGCAGCGGCTGCGCGAGCTGAATCTGGTTCAACTATTGCAGTTACTACTGCTCCTGACATCCGGGTGTTAATTCTAATTATGTGATCGGTGCCCATGGCGCCCGTACCAATTACACAAACGCGGAGATCTGCCACCCGACCTTAACCAACCATTTCGGCATCACGTTTATTTGTTCCAGAGTGCACACAACTTAAATTCGAATCCAATTTTGAGCAATCTTCACAGAGCAAAATAAGTTCGTGACAGCTTGCAGTTGCGCAGTTAAAAAATGTTTTTGTAGCTGCAGTGCATCGCTCGCACTCACCAATCACCTTGGTCTTTGTTGAAAAATCAATTGCCATCCGGGCATCAAATGTGAAGAGTGATCCTTCCCAGAGGGAATCATCACCAAACTTATTTCCGTATCGAACAATTCCACCTTCAATTTGGTAGACCTCTTTAAAGCCGCGCTTGACCATTACGGCTGACAAGATTTCACAGCGAATTCCGCCCGTGCAATATGTAACTATTGGCTTATCTTTGATGTGGTCGTATTTTCCACTTTCAATCTCTTTAATGAAATCTCGACTACTTTCTACATCTGGGACAATCGCATTTTTAAACTTACCTATTTTTGCTTCGAAGGCATTGCGGCCATCGAAGAAAACAACTTCCTCGCCGCGCTCTTCAACTAATTTATCCACTTCAAATGGCTTTAAATGCTTACCACCATTAATTACGCCTTTTTCATCAACATCTATTTCAGCAGGGCTACCGAATGCGACTAGCTCATCTTTAACTCGTACATTCAGCCTTGGAAAGTCATTTCCAGTTCCACCAGACCATTTGAAATCTATCTTCTTAAATCCTGGATATTTCTTAGTTGTCTTTACATATTTCTTGAGGGCCGACATATCTCCACCGACCGTTCCATTAATTCCATGCTTGGAAACCAGAATTCTTCCCTTTATATTTAAAGATTCGCAGAGCGCTTGTTGCCATAGGCGGACCGCTTCGGGATCAGCGATAGGCGTGAAGCTGTAATAAAGAAGTATCTTTTGGATTTCCACAGCACAATCTTAACGAGTCAAGCGTTAGGATTGAAACGTGGAATACCGGAAGATTTGGCGTCAAATGCCTAGCGCTCTACGCAAAACTATCGTTTCAGTTATCGGTTTCACGCTCATTGCACTTGGCGGGGTTCTATTGATTCTGCCTGGGCCTTTTACTCTGCCACCGGTTATAGCTGGATTATTTATCTTGGCTCTGGAGTTCACCTGGGCTAAATCCCTGCTTACCAAGGCGCAAGATTCTGCCAAAAAAGTTGATCCTAGAAACCTTAGAAAGCGTAAGCCCAAGGAAGAACAGTAGATGTCTCTTTTAAAATGGCTATTCGAAGCGCAGATTCAATTCGGAAGCAAATCAATTGCCTGGCGCGAAGTAATTGGCGGAACTCTTGGTCTATCAAGTGCAGTTTTGGGTTTAAAGCGAAAGGTAATCGCCTGGCCTGTAGGAATTATTGGCGATGGGCTTCTCTTCACGGTTTTTCTCGGCGCTGTGTTTTCATTTGGCGCAGATGATCAAGCTAAAAATTTCTATGGTCAAGCAAGCCGCAATTTGTTATTAATAATCGTAAGTGTTTACGGTTGGATTCGTTGGTCGCAACATCAAAAATCTGGTGGGGGAGGAAAGCCACCCGTAACACCTAGATGGACTACAGCAAAAGAGAAGCAGTATTTGATTCCGGCAGTAATTATTTTCTACTTTCTTGCCTACCAAATATTTAAAGCACTTGGCGAATCAGGAGCATGGTTAACAGTAGATACTTGGATATTTACTGGAACTGCGCTCGCCACTTATGGCATGAGCCGCGGCTATGTTGAATTCTGGTTGGTCTGGATTGCTGTGGATGCCGTGGGTGTTCCTTTTGCATTTAAGAATGGGTATTACCCAACCGGAACCTTGTATGCGATCTACTTACCATTCGTAATCTGGGGCTTTATTTCTTGGCTCAAGATTTCAAAGATAGAAAAGGAATCAATTTCCTAATATTGCGCGTATCCTTTGCAATATGACCAATCACGGAAACATGTACGGACCTTCTTTTACCTTTCTCGGTATTCCTGCATGCGACTTAGATGACCCAGCTACTTACAAAGGCGCCGATGTAATAATCGTCGGCGCCCCAATCGATAGTGGAACTTCACATCGTTCAGGTGC
>WLCY01000152.1 GCA_009705075.1 Actinomycetota bacterium | reverse complement strand
TGTGGCCTCACGCAAAAAAATTGAAGTTAGATCAACGGCGACTTCGATTAGACCGCCTGGATTATCGCGTAGATCTAAGACGATTCCGCCTTTATGTGAATACTTGTTGAGTGCAACAGCCACTTCTGAAGCTACTTGACCTGTAATTGCCGATACTTGGATATACACGATGTTGGGCGCCAATTGGTAGGCAACTACATCGCCATTAAGAATAGATTCGCGAGTAATTTTCAATCTAATTTGTTCCTGATTGCGTTCAAGTCCAATTTGCAATGATGTGTTGGGATTTCCACGAAGCGCTGCAACTGCTGTTGCAATAGATGCGCCATCCATTCCAACTCCGTTTATATCAATTAGTGCATCCAGAACCAGGACACCTGCCCTAGCAGCCGGAGAATTAGGTTGCACATTTGATACTTCAAGAATTCCAGTTTTATTCTTACGCAACCAGATTCCAATCCCGCTGTAACGTCCTTCAAGACTTTGATTTAGCTCATCAACACTCTCTTTTGGAAAATAGTTCGCCCACTGATCGCCTGAAGCTTTAAGAACAGCTTCAATTGCGGCCCGCTCTAAGACGTTGCGTTTTGGCGGGGTTGGATTCTTGGCAAGAATTTTGGATATTGATTGTTCTACCGGGGATTTGTTTCTGGATTGACCAACGTAATCTCCAAGTGCAAATGCAAGAATTATTGCGAGCGATGCAATAGCTGCCGTGGCGCTAAACCCCGCGCTGCGAAATCGCGCACTAAAAGATTGCCATGGGGAAAGCATTTGCGAATTCTGCTAGCAATATCTGAAATTGGCAAAGTTACGCGAAGATTTACTACTTAAACCCTCGGGTATTTGCGTGAGGTGAAGATTTACTACTTAAACCCTCGGGTATTTGCGCGAGGTGAAGATTTACTACTTAAACCTTCAGGTATTTGCGCAGGGTAAGTATTGAAGCGACTGTTGAAACCACAAATCCTGTTAGGAGAAGAATTCCTGAGGCAACCCAAACATCTGACCAAGTGAAGAATTTAGTAAAACTGAGAAGTGGTGCGATTCTCGAATCGACGAGTAATTTAAATGCTGATAACAGCCCTGTCGAAAAAACCCAGCCGACAAGGGCTGAGAAAATTCCTTCAAGCAAGAATGGGAGTTGGATTGAGAAAGATGAAGCACCAACTAATTTCATCACGCCGGTTTCACGCCGGCGATTAAATGCGGCAATTCTTAATGTGTTGCTTATCAAGAGAGCAGCGGTTAGAACGCTGGCTAAACCAATTGCCAAAGCGCCATCTCTCAAGACGCCCAATAACTTGAAGAATTTCTCCAGGATAGACCTTTGGTCTTGAACCGAATCAACGCCAGGTCGCCCAGCAAATGCGCTCTGCATAACAGCGAACTTTGTGGGATCTTTCAATTTTACGCGATAGGACTCGGGTAGTTGATCTTGCGTAACATTTTGGGCAATTGCTGAACCCTTAAATCTCTCTTGAAAATGTATGAAAGCTTGAGATTGTGATTCATAATAAACTTTTTCAACAACAGGAAGCGCTTCAATATCTGCTTTTATTAAATCACGCTGTTCTTGTGAAACTGGGCCGCTTGCACAAGAAGATGATTCAGAGAGCGAACCGCAGAGGAACACGGATACTTCAATCTTGTCATACCAATAATCTTTCATCACTCGAACTTGTGAGTTTGCAAGTAATCCAATTCCTAGAAGAGTAAGTGAAATAGCGACCGTAATCATTACCGCAAAGGTCATCGTAAGATTTCGACGTAGACCGATTCTTACCTCGCTGAAAAGAAATCCTGCTCTCATATTCCGCCCCTATCCCGCATATCCATAAACACCACGGACTTGATCGCGAATTACGTGTCCGCCCTCAAGTTCAATTACTCGTTTACGCATTGAATCCACAATTTTTGAATCGTGAGTTGCCATAACAACAGTTGTTCCTTCACGATTGATCCGATCAAGAAGTTTCATGATTCCAACGCTCGTGGCCGGATCTAAATTTCCGGTTGGTTCATCAGCAATAAGTATTGCAGGGCGACTTACATATGCTCGAGCAATTGCAACGCGCTGTTGCTCACCACCGGAAAGTTCTGATGGCTTCCGGTCAGATTTCTCTTCAAGGCCAACAAGTTCCAAGACTTCTGGAACTTCCCGATTAATTTCTTTCTGTGAATACCCAAGAACATGAAGCGTGAATGCAACATTCTCAAATACGGTCTTGTTTGGGAGTAAACGAAAATCTTGGAAAACAGTTCCGACTTGTCTGCGAAGTTCTGGAATCTTGTGGGCAGAAAGGGTATTCAATTCTTTACCCGCAACAATAATTTCGCCACTAGTTGGTCGCTCTTCACGTAGAACTAATCTTAGGAAGGTCGATTTACCTGAACCTGAAAGCCCAACAAGGAAAACGAACTCGCCTTTAAGAATGTCAATATTTACCGAATCCAAAGCGGCATGATCTTGCTTCGGATAAATCTTTGAAACATTTTCAAAACGAATCATGTGCGCCTCCTTGAACATGTTGCAAATCAATCGATAGTCGAAACTTCAGGTCTGCGAAAAAGTTGAATTCGAAAATCTACTCTTCCCTCGATGCCTATATCGGAAGTTTAGGCAAGAACTAAGGCTCAAGCACGGAAATACGCGCGAAAATGGCTGTGAGATTTCTGAAATTTAAGCGTAATTGAGTGTGATTTTATTTATTTTCTATTAATCGGTGGACTTGCGCCATTTAATTCCAGCTTCGATGAAGCCATCAATCTCACCATCAAGAACGGCAGACGGATTTCCAACTTCGAAGTCAGTACGCAAATCTTTAACCATTTGATACGGGGCTAATACATATGAGCGCATCTGATTTCCCCAAGATCCAGAGTTATCTCCTTTAAGCGCATCAAGTCGTGCGCGTTCTTCTTGTCTGCGGCGTTCCAGTAATTTGGATTGCAGAACTGCCATAGCCGTAGCCTTATTCTGAATTTGTGAACGTTCGTTTTGGCAAGAGACAACAATCCCAGTTGGAAGATGGGTAATGCGAACAGCTGAGTCCGTTGTGTTAACGCCTTGTCCGCCAGGACCTGATGAGCGATAG
>WLCY01000151.1 GCA_009705075.1 Actinomycetota bacterium | reverse complement strand
CAAAATATGGATTGGCGAGTTAAACGCCTTAACCCGTAGGCTCTGCCCATGAGCGATATTAAAATTCCTGATAATTTAAAACCGGTTGATGGTCGTTTTGGTTGCGGCCCTTCAAAGATTCGTCCCGAAGCACTTGCTGCACTTTCAAATGGTGGAAGTTCAATTCTTGGAACATCACATCGTCAGAAGCCAGTAAAGAACGTAGTTAATCGGGTACGTACTGGACTTAGCTCACTATTTGATCTGCCAGAAGGATACGAAGTTATCTTGGGCAACGGTGGTTCAACAGCGTTCTGGGATATCGCAACTTTTGGTCTTATAGAGAAGAAATCACAGCACTTAGTATTTGGTGAATTTTCTTCTAAGTTTGCCGCAGCAGCAAAGGATGCACCTTTCCTTGATGATCCAACTGTCATAAAGGTTGAACCAGGATCGCATCCAGTTGCAGTTGCCGAAGCAGGTGTTGATGTTTACGCACTTACTCATAATGAAACTAGTACCGGCGTATCAATGCCAATTATTCGACCAGCAGGTACCGAAGGTGCGCTCGTTCTTGTAGATGCGACCTCAGCAGCTGGCGGACTTGATCTAGATATTTCACAGTGCGATGTTTACTACTTTGCTCCTCAGAAATCTTTTGCATCCGATGGTGGACTCTGGATCGCGATTATGAGCCCAGCAGCAATTGCTCGGGTTGAAAAAATCAAGGCAAGTGGTCGCTTCATACCAGCCTTTTTCGATCTCACAATTGCGATTGATAATTCTCGCCTTGATCAGACTTACAACACTCCTGCTCTCGCAACTTTTATTTTATTGGCTGAACAAATTGAATGGATGAATGCAAATGGCGGCCTAAAATTTGCGGCTGGGCGTTCTGCCGAATCTTCTGGCCACTTATATTCTTGGGCTGAAAAGAATGAGTACACAACACCATTTGTATCTGATCCTGCGATGCGCTCAAAGGTTGTTGGAACTATTAATTTTGATGATTCCATTGATGCGCTCGAAATTGCCAAGATACTGCGCGCAAATGGCATCGTAGATACAGATCCATATCGCAAGCTTGGTAAGAACCAATTGCGCGTTGGGATGTTTCCTGCGGTAGATCCAAGTGATGTTAAGAAACTTACTGATTGCATCGACTACATCGTTGCTGAGTTAAAGAAGTAGTTATTGTGAGTTATAAAGTTCGCAGACTTGTAACTCTTGCAGTGCTCTTTGGCGTAACACTCCTAGTTGTAATTCTCTGAGGATAAATAAAATGGTTCATCTGCGAAGTGCGATAACGATAATAATTGTTGGAATAGCGCTCTGGTTTATAGCCCTAATTTTTGCGATTGGGATTGATGCCAGCTCAAGAACAATTTGGATATGTTCAACCGGAATCGCGCTAGGCGTTATTGGACTTCGTTACACAATTAGACGAGCAAAGCGCGAGCAGAAGTAAGACTTAGCTTTAGCTCTCGAACTGCCCAGCAATACCGCGTAAAACCTTAGCTAAACGTTCGGCATCCGGTCCTGAAGGATGGCGGCCATGGCGCAAACCATTTCCGACCTTATCCAAAATCTTAATTGTGTCTTCAATCATTGTCGCAAGATCATCATGATTAATTCGATTATTAGCAACCACAGATGCGGGTTCGTCAATTAGGCGAACGGTCATTGCTTGTGGACCCTTCTTGCCTTCGATAACTCCGAATTCAAGTTTGGTGCCTGGTTTAACAGTTGCAACGCCAGCAGGAAGAGCAGAAGATGCTAAATAAACATCAGCGCCCTCTTCGGATTCAATAAAACCAAAACCCTTTTCAAGGCTGTACCACTTCACGCGACCTAGAGGCATTGGTAACTCCTTTTTTCTATTTCTTCATGTGTTCATGAACTGCTGTTATTGCAAGAGGGATAGTTTAACTTACGAATGAGATGCGCTGTTGCCCTATTTCGTGCGTGAATTACGGCTAATCGGTGACGACTAGCGCCTCAGAGTGCGCCCCACAGCCATGGTCTACAGAAACGACTCGGGCATCATCGGGCGACAAAATATTTGCGCAAACGCCAAATGCAGAACGAAGCGAACCGGCAATTGGAATAAAGAAACCACAAGAGTTACATGGCTTCGGTGCTTGTTGTGAAATTGAATTGTTTGGTCCGCGATCACCGGCATACCAACGTTGTGCCGCTAAATCGCGCCCGGTAATTGAGAGAACGCGTGCGCGCCCCAAACCAAATTCAAATAGTTGGGCAAGATCTAACTCTTCATCTTCTGGCATAACTGCAAAACCAGGAACGAGCCGTTCATCATCGGCAGAAGTTGGAACGATATCGCCAGGGCCGACATCACCTGGAAGTAAGCGATCTTTATATGCAACCCACTCTGGTGCAAGAAGTGATTCGGTGCCAGGAAGTAGAACTACATCGCAAATTGTTGGAGAACTTGAGTCATCAACCTTTGCAACAGTTACTGCCCAGCGCCACCCAACATATGCTGGAAGTGATGCTTCAAAGAGATATGTAGCGATACGAGCTTCGCTTGAATCTGCGGTTTCGTCGTAAGAGATTGAGACTAGCTCGCCAACATGATCTGGCTTTGGCGCATCTTCAAGTGCAGCAGCCCTTGCTATTTCAAGGGCGCTGAACTTGTCTTCAATCTTTGCAGAACTCATTGGGCTATCTTAATATGACTTAATATGGATTTAGAAATCCATATCCCCGCCGCCTTGTGGCATCGGCGCAGCTTTTGGCTCTGGCTTATCCGCAATAACAGCTTCGGTTGTTAGGAATAGTGCAGCGATTGATGCGGCATTTTGTAGCGCGGAGCGTGTGACCTTAACTGGATCAATAATTCCCGCTTTAATCATGTCAACATATTCGCCAGTTGCAGCATTTAAACCAGTACCCACTGGCTTGTTGCGAACTGCTTCAACGATAACGCCACCTTCAAGGCCAGCATTAACTGCAATCTGCTTTAGTGGTGCTTCGATTGCAACTTCAACAATTCTTGCGCCAGTTGCTTCATCGCCGGCCAACTTCAACTTTTCGAATGCAACCTTTGCTGCTTGCAGAAGTGCTACGCCACCGCCAGCAACAATGCCCTCTTCAACTGCAGCTTTTGCATT
>WLCY01000150.1 GCA_009705075.1 Actinomycetota bacterium | reverse complement strand
CATAAAAGATGGTGGCCGTGCACTTGGTCTGCTCGGAAAAGAGATTGCAACTTTTGCCGCATCTGGTGGCGCGCTTGCAGAAGAGAAAGCTGCACTTGCAAAGACGCTTGAAGATCTAAATGCAATGACTGGGACTCTTGTAGGTTTTGCAATGGAATCACAGGAGAACGTTGAGAAGATTTACAAAGCAGGGTTAAACACAACTCGTCTTTTGATGTCCGTTGGTGAAGTAATTATTGCCTGGCTGTTGCTGCGACAGGCTGAGATCGCAGTAGAAAAATCTACTGACCCAGGTAGAGATGCTGATTTCTATACCGGAAAAATAGCATCTGCCAAATTTTTTGTACGCACTGTTCTGCCGCACATCAAGGCTGAGTTAAAGATTGTATTGGGCGAGACTGGCGACTTAATGGAGATACCTGAATCCGCTTTTTGATAGGGTTCGCTGTGCCAAAAAATATTCGTCATGAAGCTTATTTAATTCTTGGCGCATTCTTCTTTGCCCTAAATAGCGTCCCTGCCAAATTGGTGATGGAAGGCGGAATAAGCCCATTCCGGCTCACCCAGATTCGTATTTCTGGTGCATTCTTGCTTTTGTTTGTTTATGTGTTTTTTCGAAATCGCAAAGGTCTGCGAATTTCAAAATCTGAAATCCCTTCACTCATCGCCTTTGGTGTAATTGGTTTCGCCGTCGTTAATGGACTTTATTTCTCAGCGATTGAGAGATTAAATGTAAGCATCGCTTTGATTATTGAGTTCACCGCGCCAATCTGGATCGTTCTCTGGATGCGCTTCATAAAGAAACGGAACGTTTCTAAGTTGATGTGGTGGGGGCTAACTATTGGTTTTTCTGGGTTGTTACTTGTTGGCCAGGTTTGGCGTGGTTTAACTCTCGACGGAATCGGCTTAACCTATGCATTTTTGGATGCCTTTGCTCTTGCTCTCTACTTCGTACTTGGCGAGAAATTGGTAAAGGAGAAGGGCAGCGAAGTCACCATGGTTCTTGGCTTTGGCGTTTCCGCTGCATTCTTTGCACTTGTAATGCCCTGGTGGAGCTTCCCTTTTGAGGTATTTTCGAAATCAATTGAACTCAATGGTCGCTTCGCTGGTAATTCACTTCCAGGTTGGCTTCTAGTTCTCTGGGTAATTATTGGCGGCACTGCGGTTCCATATTTCTTTGTGCTAACTGGTCTGAAGGGGTTAAGTGCAGCCACTTCAAGTGTTATCGGAATGCTTGAACCAGTCTTTGGTGGTGTTCTGGCTTGGTTCTTCCTCTTTGAGAAACTGACTCTTACGCAATTCATTGGAGGTTGTGTAGTACTGGTTGGTATTTATATGGCTGACCGCGCGCGAACCTCCATTTAAGGTAAATTTCGGTTATGGAAAATTTCGCAGATTTAATCAGTGCAAATAAGGAATATGCCAGCTCTTTTGAATCTCAAGGGTTAACCGGCCAAGCAAAAAAAGGTTTAGCAATTGTTACCTGCATGGATTCGCGAATTGATCCGCTTCATATCGTTGGAATGGAAGCCGGAGATGCAAAAATTTTGCGTAACGCGGGAGCGCGCGTAACTGAGGATGTTCTCCGTACTTTAGTTCTGGCGACGCATTTACTTGGAGTAACTCGAGTTCTTGTAATGCCACACACGGATTGCCGAATGGCTAGTGGCGAGGAGCATGAAATACATGCCGCTATTTTAGAGAAGTCTGGAATTGATACCAGAGGAATTGAAATAAGAACTGTCAAAGATCAGATGAAGGCCCTAGTGACAGATATCCAGAGAATTGAAAGTTATCCGCTACTTGCTAAGAATGTAAAGGTTATGGGCGCAGTGTTTAGCGTTGAAACTGGAAAAATTACGCCCGTAATTTAATTGTCTTTTACAAAACTTTCGCCAGACTGTGAATAGCTTGGTGCCATATCGCTAAATCTTGCAAAGTGTAATTGCGCACTAACTGTGATTGTTCGGGTAGGACCGTTACGGTGCTTTGCAATAATTAAGTCTGCTTCGCCAGATCTATTCTGACCGTCATACATATCATCGCGGTGAAGAAGAATTACTACGTCGGCGTCCTGCTCGATAGAGCCTGATTCACGCAGGTCAGAGAGCATCGGCTTCTTGTCGGCGCGTTGTTCAGGTGAACGGTTTAGCTGTGAAATAGCGATTACCGGTACATCGAGTTCCTTTGCGAGTAATTTCAAATTTCTTGAGAATTCAGAGACCTCTTGCTGACGAT
This sequence comes from Actinomycetota bacterium, assembly GCA_009705075.1. GTDB lineage: Bacteria > Actinomycetota > Actinomycetes > Nanopelagicales > Nanopelagicaceae > AAA044-D11. The sequence continues at coordinate 876 of WLCY01000150.1, read as the reverse complement.
TCTCAACGCGCTTTCCGGCCGTCATCAACTGCAAATAATCGATAACAATTAATTTCAAACCATGTCGTTGCTTTAAGCGACGAGCCTTTGCACGAATCTCCATTAGCGAAAGGTTTGGTGAATCATCGATGAATAACGGTGCTTGTGAAATTTCACCCATTCGCTTTGCTAAACGGCCCCACTCTTCATCTGTGAGTGCGCCAGAGCGAATGTTATTAAGGGCGACGCGCGCTTCTGCAGAGAGCATACGCATTGTTATTTCAGAACGACTCATTTCAAGCGAGAAGATAACTGAAGGATCGCCATTATGGATTGATGCATAGCGTGCAATATCTAGACCGAGCGTTGATTTACCAACTGCGGGACGCGCTGCAAGAACAATCATGTTTCCTGGGTGCAGACCATTTGTTAAAGTATCAAGATCTTTAAATCCAGTCTTAACACCTTCACCTTTTACGCCATTTGAAATTGCTTCAATTTCATCAAGGGCAGCTGGAAGAAGTTCAGATAATTGAACGTAATCTTCGGTGGTGCGATGTTCGGTAACAGAGAAAATTTCTGCTGATGCCTGATCAACTGCGTCATCAACTTCGCCTTCGCCGGAATATCCAAGTTGAACAATCTTTGTTCCTGCTTCAACCAAGCGGCGCATGATTGCATGATCTCGAACAATCTTTGCGTAATAGCCCGCGTTAGCTGCAGTTGGAACAGAGTTAATGAGTGTATGCAAATAAGGTGCACCACCCGCACGAGCAATGTCGCCACGCTTTGTTAATTCAGCGGCAACAGTTACTGGATCTGCAGGTTCACCACGACCATACAAATCTAGAATTGCATCGTAAATTAGTTCGTGTGCTGGTCGATAAAAATCGCGAT
>WLCY01000015.1 GCA_009705075.1 Actinomycetota bacterium | reverse complement strand
GCACCTGTTGCACCTTGATCGCCTTTGGCACCTGTTGCACCTTGATCGCCTGTTGCACCTGTTGCACCTGTTGCACCTGTTGCACCTTGATCGCCTGTTGCACCTGTTGCACCTGTTGCACCTGTTGCACCTTGATCGCCTGTTGCACCTGTTTGGATTTCTCCATTTTGGGTTTCCCCAGGAGCCTCGGGCACTTGAGTGCCTTCGTTGCTAGCTCCCATTGATGGTGCTTTATATAACTTAACTTGAATTGCAGATGCAGTATTTCCCGACATGGCTTGCGAAAGTGCGAGGGTTACGAGTCCAATAAAGATAAAAGTGATTATTGTCCATCCGCTCATACGTGTGCGTTGGATTTTTAACTTAGGCACTAGTTTTACTATTTGGATTGCCTTCGCGATTTTTGCCAATTTTGCCAATTTAATTTACCTCGAGCTCTTTACCGGAAAAATTCTCCCGAAGATCGTGCCAAATCATTAGAATAAAAATTGGTAAAACAATATCTGTATAGATGAAAATTGGAAACTTAAAGAGATAATCAAAGTAGAACGATCCGTCTAAAATGTAAACAGTTGCCTGTGAGATTAGAAGACTAACGGGCCAAATAAGCGCTGTATAGGGAAGTATGTGTCTAGCTTTGTGAAAACCAGATGCATAAAGAAATAAGGCTATCGGTGCCACTGTAGACATAAGAATCCAACCGAGAGTCGAGAGAATTAGTTCTGCCCGCCTGATCTGCAATTCTTCACCTGTTGGGTTAACAAAGAAAAAGTCGGGAAGCGTTGCAATGATCAACCAATATACAATCAGCATCATTGCGCCAATAATGCCCGTTACATAATCAATCTGATTGAGTCTCTTTACTCTGTCCATGCACTAATTCTCCTATATCCGTGTCTCAATCTCCCTGAAGAAAAGGCTAAACTAAAAGATGGAAATTAAATAGGGTGTCTGCCTTTCAAGTTCTAGTGATGAGAGGATTAGAAGGTGGGTATACAAACAAATTGGTGCGTAATCACAGGGGGGCCGAGCTCGGGTAAATCAACGGTCATTCGCCTTCTAAAAGATATGGGCTATCAAACCACCGTAGAACTTGCCCGGCATTACATTGATTTACAAAGAATGAATGGGCGAAGCACGGAAGAGATACGATCGAATCAAAGACAGTTTCAACATAAAGTGCTTAACCTACAGATTGATTTAGAACGTAGACTTGATCCGCTAGAACTTGTCTTCTTAGATCGTGGCTTGCCTGATGAGTTGGCTTATTATGAATACTTCAATCTTTCACCAGATGAAAAATTAATTGAATACTTAGACCAGCGCCTATACAAGAAGATTTTCATCATGGACCTTCTTCCACTTGATAAGGATTATGCACGGACTGAAGATGCAGAAGCCCAAAAAGCGCTCCACAAGTTGATAATCGAAACCTATCGAAAACGGAGTGAGCCTGTGGTCATGGTTCCGGTCTTACCACCAAAAGATAGAGTCAGATTTATTCTTGATAATTTAGGCTTGAATAGCTAGAACTTAACTTTCTTTAAAGTTGTAAGTGCCCACAGAATTGCAATTACATCGATAATTTCTTGTGCAACAGCACCTTGGCTTGCGCTGGAAATTCCAAATGCGCCAGTTGCCATGATTACACAAGAAAGTGCCATTCCGATTCCTGCTGCTTCTAGCGCCTTGCGTCGGGCACGCTTTGAGATTCGAATTGCGCGAATTAATCTGTCAATGGAATCATCAACAATGATGACGTCTGCTGCTTCGCTAGCAGCTGAAGCGCCTCGCGCACCCATTGCAACTCCCACATGAGCAGCAGCAAGAGCCGGTGCATCGTTGATGCCATCGCCGACAACTATGACCGCGCCTGTTGAGGCGGACATTGCATTTAGAGTAATTCTTAATTTGTCTTCAGCGGAAGATCTCGCAAAGACTTCGGTGATTCCAAGAGTATTTGCAACTTCCTGCGCAGTTTCATCGCGATCGCCCGTAACAAGTGCGACATATGAAACACCGGCATTTCTAAGCGCTGAAATCATCGCTTTTGATTCAGGGCGAATCGGGTCTTCCAAGCCAATTACGCCGATGAGTTCGTTATTTCTTCTTACTGCAACAATTAGTGGTTTGGAAAATGTAAACCAATCGGGGCGGGCTACAGTCAACTGACCAACAATAATTTCACTACCTTCAACAAGCCCTGATATCTGGTGGCCAGGTACTTCAGAAATTTTGGTGGCAGCCGAAATTAGAAGACCTCTATTTTTGGCATATTCCACAATAGATTTCGCGACGATGTGTGGGCTGTATTGATCAACACTTGCGGCAAGCCGAATGACCTCATCATTGGTGAAACCGGGAGCACCTTCTACTGCGGAGATCGCCGGTCCCCCATGGGTCAGCGTTCCTGTCTTATCTAGAAGAACTATCTCTGTGCGGCTTAAGAGCTCAAGGATTCCGCCGCCTTTTATAACTGCGCCATTCTTCGCCGATTGCGAAAGTCCAGCCACGATTGCGATTGGCACCGCAAGAATTAGTGGACATGGAGTTGCGGCAACTAAGACCGCAACCGCACGATCAATATCTCCAGATAAAAGCCAAGCAAGAGCAGCGACAGAAAGTGCCACGGGCACAAATCGCAGTGCCCATTTATTCGCAAGACGAACTCCAGGTGCTGATTTGGCTTGAGCCGATTTGACTAACTTTATTATTCCTTCATACGTGCTGTTCTCTGAAGTTGTCGTTGCAATGTATTCAAAAGGTGCACCGGCATTGAGTACACCACTAGAAATTTCTTCATTAATACCTCGTTGTATGGGAAGTGGTTCTCCAGTAAGAGCTGATTCATCTAGTGTTGCTGCGATTGTAAGTCGACCATCAGCCGGAGTAATCTCTCCCGTGCGTATAAGTAATCTGTCACCAATTATAATTTCTTCAATCTTGATTTGTTCTAGTGTTCCATCACTCTTAATTCGATTTACATTGCGAGGCATTCGCGCAAGTAGCGATTTAAGTTGTCGCTCTGCCTGACCAATCGCCCAACTTTCAAGTACACGACCCGATGCGAGCATCAATGCGATTACAGAAGCAGCAAACAATTCACCAGTCAATAAAGTGCTGAGAAGCGAGAGAACTGCTAGAACATCGGACCCCATTGATTTATTGCGCAAATCTCGAACAAACCAGATCGTCGCCGGAATAAGGCCGATAAGCCCAGATGCAATCCAGTAGAAATCTTTAGTGAACCCAAGTATCAATGTTCCAAGTGTGGAAATAAGTAGAACGCTATTGGTTGTTCGTACGCCCATAAGATAAGCGTAGTTCCATTCTCTCGCAGTCTCATTGCGGTAGCCTTGCGACATGAGCGAAGTGAAGATCGCGTTTCTGGGAGCGACGGACACTGTTACTGGCAGCCGATTTTTGATTTCAAGCGAACAGAGCAAGATTTTGGTGGATTGCGGACTCTTCCAAGGAGTCAAATCTGTTCAGCGTCGCAACTGGGATCCACTAGCAGTAGATGCCAAAGAAATTGATGCAGTCGTATTAACCCATGCCCACCTCGATCACTCAGGTTATTTGCCGGCACTTGTGAAGCAGGGTTTCTATAAAGAGATTTACGGAACCCGCTATACAAACGACATAACAAAGATCATACTTCGCGACTCCGCGCGACTTCAGATGGATGATGCGAAATTCGCAGCCAAGAAGGGTTATTCATCACATAAAGATCCGAAAGCTTTGTACAACCTAGACGATGCTGAGAAAGCTATTGATCATCTACGTGAGCGTCCCTTTCATTCTAGAGAGCAAATTGCTCCTGATGCATTCGTGACCTTTTACCCATCAGGACATATTTTAGGATCGAGCTTTGTAGTTGTTGAAGTTGCTGGAAAAAAATTTCTCTTCACCAGCGATCTTGGACGCAATAACCACCCCCTACTTTCAAATCCCGATGCTCCACCAAAGGAAGAGTTCGATGTAGTAGTAACAGAATCCACTTACGGAGATCGCGTTCACGAAACGCCCCCTGAAACCTTTGCAAAAGAAATCAACGATGCGATTGCGCGCGGTGGAGCAATCTTGATTCCGGCATTTGCTGTTGATCGCACAGAAGTAATTCTGATGGCTCTGAAGGAATTAATCCTTACAAAAAAAATTCCTGAAATTCCGATTTACGCTGACTCTCCTATGGCGCTCTCTGCCCTAAATCTCTATCGCGAAGCAATTTCAGCCCGCTCTGTTGAAATACGAAGTGGAGTTTCAGATCGGTTTGCGAATGAAGATCCCTTCGATGCAGGCGCTCTGCATCAGATGGCCACGACCGAAGAGTCGAAGGCAATAAATGAAATTAACACTTCTGCGATAATTATCTCGGCGAGCGGTATGGCTACAGGTGGCCGAGTCGTTCACCACCTAGCAAACATGCTGCCAAACTCTAAGAACACTGTAATTCTTGTGGGTTACCAAGCGGTCGGTACTCGGGGTCGGTTCCTTGACGATGGCGCGAAGGAGATAAAAATTCATGGTGAGTTAATTCCTGTGAACGCTCACATTACTAATGTTGAATGTTTCTCTGTTCACGCGGATTCAGATGAACTAATCACCTGGCTTAAACAGGTTAAGAGGCCGAAGAAAGCCTATGTAGTACATGGCGAAGTTGAAGGCCAAGAACATATGCAGGAGAGATTAACCAATGAACTTGGCTGGAGTGTCGTTATTCCTAAATCCAATCAAACTTTTTCTGTTTGATTCTCACTCAAGATTTTTCATACATTCAAAAAACCTTGATTACCCGATTGTTGCTACACCTTTTGAAATCTTCATTGGAACGCGAGGCAGACGCGTTGTAGCTGGCCCTAAAACCAAATCACCATCTGCCTCAAATTCCGAACCATGGGCACCGCACACCCAACCGTTTCCTTCCCAAGAAACGGTCACTTTTTGGTGTGGGCAACTAAGCGAGAAAGCAACGTAGGAAGAATCGCCAGTTCTAGTAATAGCAACTGGCTTTCCTTTTATATTACCTATTCCCACGGATCCGCCCACTTTCGAGAGTTCTGGGAGGTTCTTTAGTTTTACTGAAACACGGCCATTGACCAACTTTCGTATTTCATTGCTTGCAGACGCAGGCAAAGCTTCCAAGCCACTTAAGGCGAGGAGAGCACATACTCCTGTGAGCAAAGCTCGACGGTTGATTTCATGATCTTGATTCATTTATCTTCCTCCCAGATTCCAAAAACGACTATTTCTTAGCTTTAAGTTTCGAGTACAAAGTCACATCTGCAGTTGCGAAGGCTAAATTATCAGGAATGGAACCTTCAGCCAATCCAAGCAATGACGATAGTGCCGCACCAATTCCTGGAGCTAGCGAAAGTGCAACACCTTTATACGCCGTTGTCTTCAGTGAAACCTTACGGTCTTTCGTAACAACTGGCGTCAACGTTGAGGCATTGGTGATTTGCAGAACAGTTGTAACTTCACCAGAACCTTGAGGAATAACCGCGCTAATGGTTCCTTTACTTAGATCGATTAAAGGATTTTTAAGTTGAACTTGCTTATTGTTGGCAGAATTAAAAAAGACAATATTGCTTCCAATATGTTCCACTCCACTCTTAGTTCCGGTGATAGGAATATGAAAGACAACTTGACCATCAGCCGAGCCTAAGGACTCGCCAATTACAGCTGATGTGGCACCACCTTGTACATAGAGCAAAATTCCTTGACCTTCTAATGTAGAGGAAATGCCTGCCAATGTTTTCATGTGCGTCATACTTTGACCTGGCTTTGCTGCATCAGCAAAGGCAATATTCGAGCTTGCGATAAGACTTAATACGGTTGCAATACTTAAGAATGATTTACGCATTTAACTTCTCCTTATTTTAATTTCTTCAATAGTTGTTTCATAGTAGATATCTCTTTGCTTTGTGCGGATTTAATTGCCTTAGAAAGTGCCAAGGCTTCCGCATTACTGGAGTCTGAAATTAGACCGAGCATTTCAATTGCTCCTTGATGATGTTTGATCATCAATTGAAGAAATGTCCGATCAAAATCGGTGCCAGTTAGGCGCTTTAGCGAAGTAAGTTCCTTTGTGGTTAACATGCCCGACATTTTCATGTCATGGTCCATGGTCATTGAAGAATCTGTCGCTGTCAGCCAATAAGTTAGTTGGGAAACTTCAGAGCTTTGCAGACGGTTTATCTGCCTGGAAAGCTTTAAAATCTCCTGACTGCGACTCTTCTTGAGAGCGGTTTCTGACATAGAAATCGCTTGCTCATGATGTGGAATCATCATCTGGGCAAACATGATTTCTTCCATGCCCAAATTTTGTAATGACTTTGCATGCGAAGAAGCACTAGCTTCGCTTGGGGTCAAAATGAATGCAACAAACGTTAATGCGACGATAAATTTTTTAAACATAAAATTTCCTTTTCTCGTAGTTTATTTAGGGACGAGATAAGGATTAAATTCGAATAATTCCCAACTTGAGGTGAGTTAAATTCAAATAGCTTAGATTTTTGGATAGAAGTTGTGGCAGAAGGTATCTCGGCCGGGAAAATTGCAACAGCGAAAAAGTTGATCTCTTCATTTGCAAGAATCGAGATAAGAGCAAAACTATGAATCCAACAACAAAACACATTTCATTTTCGAGGGCCTTATCCGCTAAAACTTTTAATACTTGAGCGCTCGAAGCAGTAGCGCTAGCTGATTGATGTGAATGATCATGAAGATGCCCAGAGTGGTTATGAGTTGATGCAGTCTGAGTGGTTGTTGGAGCTGTTGTTTCAATGTGGCAATCAGGGGCGGCTGCAGCGCCAGCACTGAAAAGTAGAAAAAGTACGGCAAGGGGAAGGACCACCAAACGTGTCTTCATGACCCTCAGCAACATGCGAAAAGTTTAATGGTCAAGCAGAGGGATTTCTTTTTGAAAATTTGCGTGTCTTGAACAGGATGAAATAGAAAGAGCCCCGATCTCTCGAGGCTCCCCCATGCAAAGCTGAAACAACTACTTAGATCGATACCAATAGATCGAGTTGAAACACCTAAGACTGTGGTGGAGACGACGGGGTTCGAACCCGCTCCAATAGTTTGGTAAACAATTATGCTGCCAATTACAACACGCCCCCATCACGGACGTGAAGTTACGGTTAAATTGTTTGAGAATTCTGAACAGACCTAAAAATTGTGTATAGGAAATTGATGTGGAAAAGCAAATGGGACTTGGCTATTAACCAAGTCCCAATTACTACCAAACTATTGTAAAACAATTATGACACACAAATCTAATTGCCGCATCAAAGCAAATGGGACTTGGCTATTAACCAAGTCCCAATTACTACCAAACCGTCGTTGCTGAATTATGGCACATTAATGAAGTTACTCGCAGTAACGAATAAAAGAAGAGCCGCCATATAAGCAGAATCAGATATCCCGCTCCCGCCAAGCCAAGACCATCGACGGCATAGATGAAAAAGCAAAGAGGGTTGCAATTACTAGATAGCTTCCATCATTACCTTTTGGTTGAAACATCTTCAGATCAGGACCAATGAGCATAAGAAGCAAAAGCCCCAGAACTACATATCCCATTGCATAGTACGCATATCGGAACGAAGTATCTCGCACCTTAATTTGGCGTTCATCTAACAGTTCATTTGGTGCATCGCCTATACCTCTAACGCTTATCCGAAGGAATAAATAGCCAACTAGAACTGCAAAAATAACAAATATCGCAGTAACGCTGTAAATAACTATTTCAGCTCCGTTCGATAAGTTCATATTCGTTTTCAGCGTTGGCCAGTAACTTCCCATCGCCACTGCAATAAGACCGAAGGCCATCAGGGCAACAAGAATTCTGCGATTTCGCTGAGGTCGAAGCCATCTGTACTTTGAGTTCTCCTCGGTTAGCAAAGATTTAACGCCTTTTTCGGTAACGCCCTCAAACCAATAAATCTTGTTCTTCTTCGACATCTTTACTTTCCTTTCTTGAATGGGGTAAGTGAGAACAGCTCTGACACCTCTTGATTCAGTGACTTCGCTAAACGCAAAGCAAGAACGAGCGAGGGGCTATATTCCTCACGCTCTAAGTAGCCAATTGTTTGGTAATGCACGCCAGCCTTATCGGCAAGATCCTGCCTTGAAATACCTAAGGCAGCACGTACTTCTTCGATGCGGTTATAAACCGGCTCTTCTGGATTGCGACTCATGGGAAGTAGCATATATGCTATGTAGCATTAATGCAACATATAAAGAAGAACCAACCTATAAGCTGGATCAGCCTTTAATAAACCCATTCTTGATCAAGTAATCCGCAGATTCTTTTATGGTTACTTCGACAGGAATGAAATTGATGTTCAATAAACGCTGAGCCTTGACTCCACTCACATTCATCGGCTTTCCTAATTGAGGCAAAATCGGCTTTATTGAACCATCGAATAGTGAAAGCAAGCGAATCATGAATGTTGGCGCCTGTGCTGACTTGACCTTACTCTTTGGATATATGCTCTTTAACAACTTAGCTATCTCAACAAATGATCTGGATTCTGAGGATGCGATTATGCGTTCACCTTTTGTATTATCATTCTTGATTGTGTCAACATGCATCTTGGCAACATCTCGTACATCTACGATTGCGAATTTTAGATCTGGCAACATGGGATCACTTCCGTTGAGGACTCTTTCCACAAGCGAAATTGATGAACCAAAGTTCTTATCTAGCGGTGCGCCAAGTACCAACACTGGATTTATGGTTGTCAACGAAATTTCAGGAGCATCATGCTTGATG
>WLCY01000149.1 GCA_009705075.1 Actinomycetota bacterium | reverse complement strand
CTGCAGGTAAGAGCTTGGAAGATATTTTGCCTGAAGCATTCGCAACTGTGCGGGAAGCTGCAAGGCGAACCCTCGGTCAACGGCACTATGACGTTCAAATTATGGGCGGAGCTGCGCTACATAAAGGAAATGTTGCAGAGATGCGAACCGGTGAAGGTAAGACTCTGGTTTCAACTCTTCCAGCATATTTAAATGCATTAACTGGCAAAGGCGTTCACGTTGTAACAGTTAACGATTACCTGGCAGAGCGCGATAGCGAATGGATGGGACGTATCCACCGTTTTCTTGGTTTGAAGGTTGGCGTAATTCTCTCGAATATGTCACCAGCAGAACGACGTGAAGCTTATGCTGCAGATATTACATATGGCACAAATAATGAATTTGGTTTTGATTATCTCCGTGACAACATGGCTTGGACCTTAGAAGATTGCGTTCAGCGTGAACACAATTTCGCCATTATTGATGAGGCCGATTCGATTTTGATTGATGAAGCAAGAACTCCTTTAATTATCAGTGGACCGGCGGATAAGCCAACAAAGTGGTACGTAGAATTTGCAACGATCGCGCAGAAATTAGAGCGTAATGTCCACTACGAAGTAGATGAGAAGAAGCGCACAGTTGGTGTTCTAGAACTCGGAGTTACAAAAGTCGAAGAGCTTCTAGGTATTGAAAATCTCTACGAATCTGTAAATACCCCAATGATTGGGTATTTGAACAATGGAATCCGCGCAAAGGAACTTTTCAAGCGCGATAAGGATTATGTTGTTATGAATGGCGAATTATTAATTGTTGATGAGCACACGGGCCGAATGCTCGCTGGCCGTCGCTATAACGAAGGTTTACACCAAGCGCTAGAAGCAAAAGAGCGTCTTGAGATTCAAGATGAAAATCAGACGCTTGCAACAATTACCTTGCAGAACTATTTCCGGCTCTACGAAAAGCTTTCTGGCATGACCGGAACAGCTATGACAGAGGCCTCTGAACTTATGCAAATCTACAAGTTGGGCGTTATCCCGATCCCAACTAATCGACCAATGCAACGTATCGACCAACCAGACCTAATTTACAAGAGTGAGCTTGCAAAATTTATTGCATCAGCCGAAGATATTGCTGAACATCATAAGAAAGGCCAACCAGTCTTAGTTGGAACAGTCTCTGTTGAAAAATCCGAAGAACTTTCAGATCTACTTAAGAAGCGTGGAATTCCTCATGAAGTTTTGAATGCAAAGCAACATGAACGTGAAGCGGCAATTATTGCTCGTGCTGGAACAGTTGGCGCAGTAACAGTTGCAACAAATATGGCGGGTCGCGGAACTGACATCATGCTTGGTGGCAATCCAGAATTTATGGCTGACTTTGAATTACAACGACGTGGCTTAAACCCAGTTGAAACACCAGATGAATACGAGGCCGCATGGCCAGATGAGTTAGCTAAACAGAAAGCTGCGGTCGCCAAAGAGCACGAGATTGTTGTTGGCCTTGGTGGACTTTATGTACTTGGAACCGAACGCCATGAATCTCGCCGAATCGATAATCAGTTGCGCGGTCGTTCTGGACGTCAAGGCGATCCCGGAGAATCTCGCTTCTATCTCTCACTTGAAGATGATTTGATGCGCAGGTTTAATTCAGGAATCGTAGAAAGATTCCTTGGCGCCGCCGGTATTGCAGATGACGTACCGATTGAATCCAAGATGGTTTCAAATGCAATACGTTCTGCGCAGACTCAAGTTGAATCTCTTAACTTTGAAATGCGGAAAAATGTCTTGAAATATGACGATGTCATGAATCGTCAACGTGAGGTTGTATATAGCGAACGCCGTGAAGTCCTAGAAGGCGCCGATATCCAAGATCAAGTCAAAACTTTTATTGTTGACACAATTTCTGCATATGTTGAATCGGCAACTAGTGATGGCTTTGGCGAAGATTGGGATCTAGATACTCTTCACACAGCGTTAAAAGCGCTCTACCCGATCTCATTTACCGTTGAAGAACTTGCCGCAGAAGCAGGTGGTCGCTCTGGCTTAGATCAAGGATTTATCTTAGATCGTGTTCTAGCCGATGTTGAAAAAGCATACGAAGCGCGCGAAACAGCATTGACGCCAACAGTTACTCGCGAATTAGAGCGGAAGATTTTGCTCTCCGTCTTAGATCGCAAATGGCGCGAACACCTCTATGAAATGGATTATCTGCAAGAGGGAATCGGATTGCGGGCGATGGCGCAACGAGATCCACTTGTCGAATACCAAAAAGAGGGTTACGACTTATTCGCCGCAATGATGGATGCAATTAAGGAAGAGTTGGCAGGATTCTTATTTAATGTTGAAGTAAGCGTTGAAGAAGAATCTGGTGGCGTTGAAGCCAAAGGGTTAACCCCTGCAATTCAACCACAGAGCGAGCTTCGGTACTCAGCATCTGATGAAGATGGAACTGCAGTTTCAACTGGTGGAACCGCTAGAAATGCTCCATGCCCTTGTGGCTCTGGTCGCAAATATAAGCGTTGCCATGGTGCTGCTTAATTTCTTAGAGCAGAACTAATTCAGTGCAGAGCCACCGCTTATCAACTCCTTCAAATCTAAGTATTAACGAGCGAACACGTTCCCCGATTCGCAAAGTCACTGTGGTCTCAGCTACACCTTCAATTGGTTGACTGATATAGATTTTACGAATCTTGGGTGCAACTTTTATCGTCGAAGATTTAACTAATAATTGTTGGTGCACCTGGCGATGGCACCACCTTGCAAGTTGATTGGCCGACCTACGCCCACCCCAGATTTCTACAACACTAAGTACAAATTTCGTGATCCATTCTTGGATTTCTGGAAGGTCGGAGAGCGGAGAGGGCTTAGCTAAAAATTCAGGATCCGAATAATCTTCAACACCCCGACCAAAATATTCTGGTGTAGGGACAAGATATAACTTCGTTGGGACTTTGGGCGTCTCAGGAGCCTTCTCTGGAACATAGAAGGCAAGCATGGGATGTGACCAGAGTGAATGGTCAAAGGGCGTTGTCGAACCAGCAGATCCATAATTCATTACTCGATATGTATTTTCCATGGCGACAGGCTCCCGCTCAATCTACGTTGATACCTCCTCCCAAAGGATGAACTTTTAGATATTTACT
>WLCY01000148.1 GCA_009705075.1 Actinomycetota bacterium | reverse complement strand
CCTTTGAATGCGCATAAATAGCAACTCCCATTGCAATCCAGAGAACAAGAATTGCCAACCAACCAATAAGTTCTTCGGGATATCTAATTGCATAAATCAAGCCAACGGCTGCAATGGCCTCAACCAAACCAATAAGACGAGCAATTCGATCACCAATATTTACATCACGAGTGCCTTGGAGCCCCTTTGGATTTCCACTCAACTTTAAGGCGCCAGAAGTTAGGAAAACTACGGCTAATAGGCCGAGCAGGATGTTATGGGTTAGATGCATGGTCAAACGCTACTACATCAATATTTCGCGCACGATTCGATCTGCCATAAGCCGACCTGAGATTGTGAGTGCAACTTGACCCTGATCCCATTCACTCGGGGAAAGCTGGCCCCCAGTGAGGAAACTCTCCAACTTAGAAATGCTCTGCTCAGAGAGCGAACTCTTAGCAATGCCTCTTGGCATGCGAATCTCTAACATCACGCGCTCACTCTCGCGCTCTTCATTAGTTAAAATCTCACTATCCATTATTGGAGAGAGATTTCCTTCAAGGCGCTCACGATATGCAGTTGGATGCTTCACATTCCAGAATCGCTTTCCATCTACATGTGAATGTGCACCAGGTCCGAGCCCCCACCAATTCGCACCTTGCCAATAGGCAATGTTGTGGCGACACTCCCCGCCATCTTTAGACCAATTTGAAAGTTCGTACCAATCAAAGCCTGCCTTGCCAAATTTTTCATCGGCAATTAAATATTTATCTGCGGTTTGATCATCATCTGGAATTATTATCTCGCCACGTTTTACCTCTGCGGCAAGTTTGGTTCCACTCTCAACAATCAAGGCATAAGCAGAAATATGGTTAATCGGAAGTGCAAGCGCTGCATCTATCGTCACTTCCCAATCGGCCAGAGTTTCACTTGGGGTTCCATAAATTAAGTCAACGCTAATGTTCTTAAAGCCAACCTCGCGAGCCCAAGCTGTCGCTTTCACAACATTCTCCGGATTGTGAGTGCGATCTAAAACTTTTAAAACATGTGGCGCAGCCGATTGCATTCCGAATGAAATCCGATTGATTCCCACTTCACGAAGTGCGGCTAGCTTCTCTTTTGAAACCGTATCTGGGTTTGCTTCAATCGTAATTTCAATATCTGGCGCAAATCCAAAATCAGATTCAAGCGATCTTAAAGTCCGCCCGAGATCTTCCGGCGCCATGAGAGTTGGAGTGCCGCCCCCAAAGAATATTGTTGGAATTGGCTCACTCGTTGAAACTTCAGATCTAGCGATTTTTCCCTCTTTGATAAGTAAATCAATATAGCCATCAGAGACTTGAGCGATATCGCTGCCCGGCTTCAGTTCTCCCGGAGTGTAAGTATTGAAATCACAGTAGCCACATCGCTTGGTGCAATATGGAATATGGATATAGAACGAGAGTGAGTTATTTGGCATATACAAAATTCAATTCTTTGAAATACGAATTTTGTCAAAATTTGCACTATCTAAGACCTCTAGCGTCATTCCTTCAACATTAATTTTTTGCCCTTTGTAGAGCAGCGGATCTGGATACTGAGTGACTTGGCAATCTGAACTACCTTCAGGTGACCTGCCTTCAGGTCCCACGGGTGTTAAGAAATTATCACCATGACCCAGAGTCGGATCAAAGAGATAGGCAAGCACGCCATTTTTCTGAGTAGGCATCTTGCAAGAAAATTTTGTTTCTCGTCGAGATTCAATAACAAGTGTCTTCGAATCCGAAATTGGAATAACCACCATTTTAAGTCCAGCACTGGTGCTACTCAATGGAACGAGAGTTAAGTCAACACTTTGTAATTTTGAAAATTCTTGGCAAAAGACTTTCTCGTCATCTAACCAACCGGCAACAAAACGTAACCAGCCACTTAATTCCCTTGTGTAACCATCTTGACTACTCATTAGATCTAAACCTAGGAATGGATTTGGTGTACGTGAAGAACCTATATGAGGCACGCCCATTGCGTGCCCGAACTCATGTGCCCAATATGACCAATATTGGCGGCTGGGATGATTCATAAATGTGCCAGGGATTGAAAATGAAGAAACTTTGCCTTCTTCAGGCACGTAATTCTTGACAGCTTGCTCCCACGGAAACCCTTGCAGCGTCTCACTCACAACTGTTTGACTAAGTGGCAAGATGAAATTTACAGTTTCAATATCGGTGTAATCAAAATTCTTATCAGATTCCGCGATTGCTTTCTTCCAAAAATCAGCAATAGCTGGACTTCTATCAGGTCCATCTGAAAATGGAATTATGTAATCACTTGATTTGCCAGGAAGTGTTGTCCACTTTTCTGCAACGACCCATTCGACTTTAAACTTTCCTTCACTAACCGTAGTGAACCAATCAGAGAGCATTGCCATCTGAGCGTTAACTCTTGATCTAAAATTAGATTCTCCTGGAATATCAGTGAAATCCAAAGGAACTAGCGCCCATTTAACTGTCCCGGTTTTAATTGCCAAATTTGTGACAGATGGGAATCCTGCAGCTAGCGCATTCTGCATACCCCTTCGATTAGCATTGTTTTCATTAGTTTTGCATATTTCAATCTTTGAGCTTTGTTGCGTCGGATTCGAATAAGTCATGGCTGCAACTTCAGGAGTTTGAGTTACAACTTCAGGAGTTTTAGTTACAACGGCTTTGACGCCTTTGTTCCAAACCAACTTCTTCCCTTTTTTAACACAGGTATAAGTCATATCTTGATTAGTGACCGATTGCTTTTTTACTTTACAACTGGCTCCCACTGCCACCTTTTGGGCCGCGTGAGCAGGCATTGAAAGAAGGGTGAAAACAATAGATGTTAGGAGAAACTTAGAAATGAACCCCTTTTTAGTCATAGGAAAAATTGTAAGGGAATTAACCCTTGGCCTTGGCTTTTGCCTTATCAACATCAGCATCGGTTGTTAGCGCTGCGATGAAAGCTTCTTGTGGAACCTCTACGCGACCAACCATCTTCATGCGCTTCTTTCCCTCTTTTTGCTTCTCGAGAAGTTTGCGCTTACGTGAAATATCTCCGCCGTAACACTTTGCAAGAACATCTTTGCGAATTGCGCGAATACTCTCGCGCGCAATGATTCGTGATCCAATGGCGGCCTGAATTGGAACTTCGAATTGTTGTCTTGGAATTAATTCACGAAGCTTTGTCGTCATCATT
>WLCY01000147.1 GCA_009705075.1 Actinomycetota bacterium | reverse complement strand
GTTGCAATTACCGGGGTCTCTGTCAATAGATTTGCCCGAAGCACTTGCGATACTGATAGTGGCGCTAAATAGAGCGTGGAATAAGTTGGTTCGAACCACATAACTTGATGGCCACTTGACTTCAACATTTTCGTTGCAGTTTGCTGAACCTCATTTGTTGCGCCTTTTACTCGGGCGCGCTCAGCCATTGAATCAGGATTGATCACATCAGAATCAGCATTTATGAGAGCGACTACTGCGGCTGATGCCTCTTTAACTTTACGAATCGGTGCCTCTAATTGTGCAGGTAATTCTGGAAGTCGCCCTGCTTTACTTGGATCATTTCTTACATCAGCTGCAAAATCTGTTAGCGCTTCGGCAAAATTATCGGCAGCCTTTGCAAAGGCATCTGAAGCCTTGCCAGGTAGATGTTTCTTCGCCATCTTCGCAGCTCGCTCAACCCGTGCCGCAGTTAGCTCCTCTGTCACGGCTTGCGTTGTGCGATCCATAAATTCATGGGCTTCATCCAAAATTACTGCATCGCGTTCGGGCAAAATTGGATGTGAGTCAACAATTTCAATTGCGAGAAGCGTGTGATTTGTTACGACTACATCTGCGGTCTGGGCTTTGGCTTTGGCATTAACCGCAAAACATTTTGAGCCATATGCGCAATCATCTTTACCAATACATTCGCGCCCCGAAACTGAATTGGCATACCAAACTCTACGATCTACATCTGGTGCATCGTCGCGGTCCCCAGATACGCCAGGCGTTTCCGCCCATGCCCGCAAGCGTTTTGCGTCTTTTTCAAGGGTTCCGATTTCCAATAAAACTTCGCCATCAGGATCGGCCTCTGCACTGTTCATTTTCTGCAAACATAAATAGTTTCCGACGCCTTTATAAACTGCGAAAGTTAATTCGCGGCCGAGCTCTTTCTCAAGGGCGCCCTTAATCTTAGGTAAATCTCGCTCTACTAACTGTCTCTGAAGTGCAAGAGTTGCCGTTGCTACTAATACTTTCTTGCCGTGAACAAGTGCAGGAACTAAATAGGCCAGTGATTTTCCAGTTCCAGTACCGGCCTGCACTAATAAGTGGTGGCGATCTGAAAGGGCATTTGCCACTGCTTCGGCCATTTCAATCTGGCCTTCGCGGGGTTGGCCACCAATAGCTTCGACTGCAGCATCAAGTGCTTTGCGCATTTTCTCAATCATTTACGACCACAGAGCAACCCTATCTTTCTTATTTTTCATAGTGAAATCTCGCTGAAATTATTACAAGTGTCGAGCCATTTATTCGATAAACCAAACGATGGACTTTATCAATTCGTCTGGAAAAAGTTTGCTGGTCATGAAATCTCAATTGTTCAGGAACTCCTATTCCTGAATATGGGTCTGCCATTGCGCTAGCGATCAGTGAATTGATTCGTTCAAGCTTTTTACTGTTTCCACTCTCAATCCAGTACTTGATATCTAGCGCTGCCTTTTTGGTCTGTTCAACCTGGGTAAGTTTCGCCTTACGTGGCACTAGTTACGTCGTTTAACTTTGTTAGTTTTAGCTTTTGCTTTGGCGGGGGCAACAATTGGAAACGTTAGCCGAGTGGTTTCACCACGATCGGCTTGGGCTAACGAATCGAGGAGCCATTCTCTATTTGCTGGAGTTGAGAGCAGATAAGCGGTTTCAATCATGGATTCATACTCGCTCTCCGAGATGAGCACGGCATTTCCGCCCTTTGATGTGATTACGACAGGCTTCATATCTTCATTTACTTGTTCAATTAATGGAAAGAGTTGGGCTCTGGCTTGCGATGCGGTTATTGACATTATTTGGCGCCTCTCTTCAATGGTACGAGAAATGGTACCAGAAGAATGAGTCACATTAATCAGAAATGATTAAGCCGTGCTCTCGCTTGCCGATTTGGTATTTGCTTTAAGTGCAACCGCACGGCCTGCTTCCAATCTAGCGACAGGAACTCTAAATGGAGAACAGGAAACATAATCCAAGCCGATTCTGTCGAAGAAGTGAATACTCGATGGATCTCCACCATGCTCGCCGCAAACCCCAAGTTTGAAATCTGCCCGAATAGATCTTGCCTGATCGGTAGCAGTCTTAACCAAGATGCCCACACCAGCTTGATCCAACGATTCAAATGGATTAAATGGCAGAAGTTCTAAATCTAAATACCTCGGCAAGAAAGAAGATTCAACATCATCTCGGCTAAATGCCCAAGTAAGTTGCGTTAAATCATTTGTTCCAAAGGAGAAGAAATCCGCATAAACCCCAAGGCGTTCTGCAGTAATTGCGGCACGCGGAGTTTCAATCATTGTGCCGATAGGGATTTCCGCCTTCTGGCCAGTGCCCTTAAAAGTTAGCTTAATCTCTTCTTCTAGGGTCTCACGTAAGTAGAGAAGCTCTCGTTGAGTTGCTACAAGTGGAATCATCACTTCAGGTTTTGGATCGTGGCCCAGTTTTCTGACTTCTAATAAGGCATAAACAAGTGCGCGCACCTGCATCTTATAAAGTTCTGGAATCAAAATTCCAAGTCGAACACCGCGAAGCCCAAGCATTGGATTTGATTCGTGCATCCGTTTTACTGCGGCAAATACCGCACTATCTCGCGCTGGAATCTCTTCATTCAAGGCTTCGGCTCGCGCCATCTGCGCAGAAAGTTCGGCAAGTGGTGGCAGGAATTCGTGTAGCGGTGGATCTAGTAAGCGAACCGTTACTGGCAAGCCAGACATCGCCATCATAATTCCAACGAAATCTGCGCGCTGCAAAATTTCCATCTCGCTGATAACACCACGTTGAACATCTTCATTCTCAGCCAGAACAAGTCTTTCAACATACGAACGGCGAGGTCCTAAAAACATATGCTCTGTGCGACAGAGTCCAACACCTTCGCCACCTAAGATTCGGGCTTTTATTGCATCTTCTGGCGTATCGGCATTTGCGCGAACTTCTAATCTACGAATCTTGTCGGCATGATTCAAAATTCGATGCACGGCTTTAACTACCGGCGATGCCTCATCACTTTTCGAATCCAACAACCCTTCAAGATAGGTGGTAACTGGTGAGGCAATTACCGGAATCTCACCTAAATAAACGGCCCCCGTAGTTCCGTCAATTGAAATTATTTCACCTGCGTAAACGCTTTTGCCGCCAACTGTAAAAAAGCCACCTGCTTCATCCACTGTGATGCTCTCGGTTCCACAAACTG
>WLCY01000146.1 GCA_009705075.1 Actinomycetota bacterium | reverse complement strand
CCGGAGCATTAAGGGCCTTGCCCATAATGTCCCAGAGGGCGATATCGATACCGCTGATGGCAGAGATCGCAACACCGCGGCGACCAAAGCGGGCGCTAGAGCGGTAGAGCTTTGACCAGATAAGTTCAACTTTAAAGGGATCTTCCCCAATAACAAGTGGTGCAAAGTGATCTTCAATGATTCGCTTAATTCCAGAGTTTGCAGTTCCACAAGATCCAACGCCGATAATTCCGGAATCTGTTTCAATCTCAACGATGACAAATCCAACTTTGCCAGCATAATCCTTAGCACGGCCACGATAATCCGGAAAATGTGTAAGTGGAGTACAGAGCCAAGGAACAGATGGATCTAGCGCTTCGCCTCCGATTTTTTCATCGTTGACATTTGTAACCGTTATTCGGACTACCTTGTGGTTAGACATTGCTCTCCTTTATTAGTTTGGGGTCAAATTTTCCGGCGGAATCAATTGGTGGATTTACATCTATAACTTTGCCCTCAAGCGAAGAGCGGCGCGTAGCTTCTAATACCTCGACAGTCAGCGCTCCTAATACTCCAGAGGCAACAACGGGGCTTCGCTTGAGGAACGTTGAAATTAGAGCGCCCGATGTCGCAGTCATCGGATTAGTAAGCTCTTTAGGTAGTGGCTCGTGAACAACTAAAGGCTTAGATTTAAACTGACTCTCTAGCGTTCCTTTGCAAGTATCGAGGCTCGCATGGCCAAGCTCGCCGATAACTTTGTACTCTTCGATTCGGTAATTGTGATCAGTCATTGCACCTGATGAACCAAAGGTGGCAAAGAACTTATTGCGGGTTCTCATGATGGTTGAGTTTGATGAATCGACACCTTCATTTGAACCATTTAGAAAGCCAGAAATAGATGTCGGGATTGCACCTGTTATAAATAACATTGTTGAAACAACGTGAGTCGTCTGGGTGTAAAGCTGACCGCCACCAACTTTTTTCGAAGTGTAGGTATCTGCCTGGGAAGCAAAGGGAGCGCCCTCTTCTTTCTGAATATCCTTATCACCTCTATACAACGGTAAAACATTTCCAGTGAACAGACCTAAGCCATATTCCAAATCTCCCAGACTGCCTGAAAGCACTAAATCTCTAACCTTCTGGACGTGCGATGAATGCGGAAAGGTATAGCCCATATGCAAATTGCGATTATTTTCTTCTGCAACTTTCACGAGTTCCCAAGCTTCTTTTGGCGAAAGCACCATTGGTTTTTCGATCATGACGTCGACGCCTGCTTTGAGTGCGGCCATTGCAGGCAAAAAATGTTGATTATGTGGCGTCGCGATTAATACACAATCCAAACCAACCTTTAAAGCGTCTTCGATATTGTCAAAGGCAAACTCTGAATTAAATAGCTCTTTACATTCGCGCGCTCTCGACATATTTGCATCACAAATAGCTACTAATTCGGCATCAGGATTACTTGCCAAAGCAGGTAAATGGACACGGCCGCTCCACCAGCCAGCACCAACTACAGCGACTCTTACCTTTTTATTCATACGCGTTATGAGCATTCCTTAAGAATTAATTCGTAATCAATTGCGGCTAACATTTCTTCAATCTCTAGTGTTAGGTGTGGATCAATTACGCTGTGCGGAGATCTCAAATTAGTTCTACTTAAAACTCCACGGCGCTGAAGAAGGTACTTCTGCATGAATAAGAAAGTGCTCATATCCCGATTACTCAAAACAAGAAGCGGCAAGATTCGGTTGAATAATTTACGAGCGCTTGCTTCATCCCCAGCAATCATACGATTTTGGATTTCCCGGAATACTTCAGGGAATGCTGGACCCGGCATTGTTCCCTTGCTACCTCGTTTAATCTCATGAATCAGCTCCATTGCGCCAAGGCCGCCAATTACAGAGCGATTCTTGTCTTTCAGATTCTTAATTACTTCTGAAATCTTTGTTGCTGGTGATAGCGGTTCGATTTTTAATGAATCGATATTCGTTGCGTTCTCGAGTAGATCCGCTAGAACTTGTGGCGATAGATTCACACCAGTGTTCTGCGGAGCATCTTGAACCACGATAGGAAGTCCGCCTGCAAGTCCTACTTCTCTAAACGCATCTGCAACTTCACTACTGGGAGCCGATGCCATCATTCCGCTGGGTCTCATCATCGCCATGGCTACGCCGGTGGCCTTAATGCTCTTTATGCGCTCGATTGCACCTTTCGTGCTGTTGAGCTCTACATTGCCAATTATCCCGATCTTGCCATTAGCTACTTCAACCGAATAAGTAAGAGCTTTAATCAACTCGCTTTCTGCCAGCGTATAAACCTCGCTACCGAAGCCAAAGCCAACCCATTTGATTCCGATAGAAACTAGGAAATCAATCTCACTCTTGAGCCCTTTTAGATCAACCTGATCGTTCTCATCAAAAGGCATAACTGCAATAGGGATAATTCCATCTAGGAATGGTGCGCTCATTTATCTAACTATTCTACGTAGAAAACTAGTTTGAGATCTCGGCGCATTCCCTGATCTTCCGATATCTTATCTGCCGATAGCGGACGCATCGAAGCCTCCCAATCGATTGATAATTGTGTTGGGACTTCGTTGAGTTTTTTATGCTCTTCAATATTCTCATGTTCTAGATATCCAATGCATTCATCGCCATCGATAAAGATAGAAAAGTTCGTGACTCCTTGTTCCTTGATGGCGGCATATAACTCTGGCCAAATATTCTCATGACGCTCGATGTACTCATCAACTTTTGTAGGATCCAACTTCTTGCGCCACATAGTTCTAGTTTTTGCTGCCTTGGCAACATCAGCTTTCATATCCATGGTTATTACCTACTTTCCTTCTCGTTTAACGCGCAATTTTTCTACAACTTCGTGTTTCAGGGTGTACCCAATTCCAGGTTTATCACTCATCGAGATCTTTCCATTTTTGACGACTGGGTTTCCATCATAAAGATCCCAGAAGTGAGTATTTCCGCCATCCCATACATTTGGAAAATACTCAGTAAATGGCGTATTAACTTGCGAGAAGACCAAGTGGAGATTGTGAAGGTCGTTGCCGTGTGGCACGACTGGGAGATCTTTAGCTGCAGCCATAGCCCAAATCTTTCGGGCCTCGGTAATTCCACCAACGCGGTTAACATCTGGTTGGAGAATATGTGCTGCGCCTTTCTCAATAATCTCTTGGAAATCCCATCTGGTGTATGAATGCTCACCATGTG
>WLCY01000145.1 GCA_009705075.1 Actinomycetota bacterium | reverse complement strand
GTTTCAATCGAGACCCTTGATGGAATGCGAGAAGTACAAATCAAATCTGGCTTTGTAAGTGGTCAAACTGTAGTTTTGAAAGATCTTGGTATGAGCAAGTTACGTGGACACGGCCGCGGAGATTTAATAGTTCATGTTGAAGTCACGACCCCAAGTAAATTAAATAAGGAACAAGAGGCGCTCCTAAAATCACTAGCTAAATCTCGTGGCGAGAGCGGGGAAGATGTAGAAATTCATCGCCGCGGAACTTCCCATGGAGCAGGCTTCTTTGGGCGATTTAGAGATGCGTTTAATCGTTAAATGCTTACGCTCTTTCTAATTGAAAAACTTCCAGATTCGGCTCTAATTGAGATTGATGGAGATGAAGCACATCACGCAATTAAAGTTCTGCGGCTAAATGTCGGAGAAGAGATTCTGATTTCAGATGGTGCCGGCACTTGGGCAAGAGTAAAGGTCGAAAATATCGAGAAGAAGAGTTTCACTTCAACTGTTCTAGAGCGTGGCTATCAGGCAGAGCGAATTCCAAAGCTAGTTGTTGTGCAAGCCTTACCCAAATCAGATCGCGTAAAGGAAGCAATAGAAATCTTGGTGGAATCAGGTGTTGATTCAATTATTCCTTGGGAGGCAGAGCGCAGTATTTCAAAGTGGCAGAAAGATTCACTTTCAAAATGGCAGAACGCAGCGTTTGCCGCGACGAAGCAATCACGTCGCTTTCGAACTCCCAATATCAATGAGCTGAGTTCGCTCTCTAAACTCATTGAAGTTAAGGATAGTTCTAGAGTCATACTCGTAATGCATGAATCTGCAACTAGTCGACTTTCGGAAATAGCCACTAAGAAGTTTGCTGAACTAAGTGAAATTCTCATTGTCATCGGGCCTGAAGGTGGCTTGAGCGAAAATGAATTAGCGCTCCTAGAAGGTGCAGGCGCCCACATCGTCGGGCTCGGTCCAGAAGTTTTTCGAAGCGCGCATGCGGGTGGCGCTGCGTTGAGCGCAGTATCTGCTTTGATTGGGAGGTGGTGATTTCAAGATGAGTTGTTTATTCTGCAAGATGGCCGCCGGTGAGATTCCTGTTGATTTTGTATTTGAAAACGAGAACATATTCGCAATTAATGATATTTCGCCACAAGCGCCAACTCACATTTTGATAATTCCAAAAGCGCACCATGAAAATGCTGGAGAGCTTGCAGAAACTCCTGGCGACCTGCTTTCGGAGATGCATAGCGCTGCAGCCAAACTTGCCGCGGATGCCGGGTTAGATGGGTATCGAAGCGTTTTCAATACCGGCGCCAGTGCAGGCCAGAGCGTTTTTCACGCTCATCTGCATCTTCTTGGCGGGCGTCCGTTCGCCTGGCCGCCAGGTTAAAAGTAAGATTCTCCTTAATGGATTCCAGTAAAACCGCACTGATCACAGTTCCGACTGCAATTCCTATGGTCGCACTTGTTGGTAGCCAAGATTCTCATCTTCGAATATTCGAAAAAACCTTCCCGAACATTTCCATCACAGTTAGAGGAAATGAGATTTTTGCTAGCGGTGATTTAGCACAAATTGCAAAATTTGAATCCCTAGTCCGCGAACTCTTAGTTCTCCTTCGAGCAGGACAGAATTTGAATAGCGATGCAATCTTGCGATCTATCGAAATGTTCAATCACGAACCTGTCGATCACCCAGCAGAGGTGCTATCCCTAAATATTCTAAGCAACCGTGGCAAAACTATTAGACCTAAGACTGCGAATCAAAAACGTTATGTCGAAGCAATCGATGAGAACACAATTACTTTTGGCGTTGGGCCGGCAGGAACAGGAAAGACTTATCTTGCAATGGCGAAGGCGATTCAAGCTCTCCAATCCAAGCAAGTTAATCGAATTATTTTGACCAGGCCTGCAGTTGAAGCAGGAGAGCGGTTAGGTTTCTTGCCAGGAACTTTGCAGGAGAAGATTGATCCATATTTGCGACCACTTTTTGACGCCCTACATGACATGATTGATCAAGATTCAATTCCTAGACTTATGCAGAGTGGAATTATCGAAATTGCGCCACTTGCATATATGCGCGGTCGAACTTTAAATGATGCTTTCATAATCCTTGATGAAGCCCAGAACACTTCGGCGGAACAGATGAAGATGTTCTTAACTCGACTTGGCTTTGGCTCAAAAATGGTAATCACTGGCGATACAACTCAAGTTGATTTACCGCACGGTGCGCAATCAGGACTTCGAATCGTTCACGAAATTCTTGATGGCGTTGAGGATATTTCATTTATCCATTTGGACTCGGAAGATGTAGTTAGAAATCGACTAGTCGGTGAAATTGTTAATGCCTATGGTCGACATGATGAAAAGAAAGTCCTTCCACCGAATGTAACAAGATCGATTAGATCTGGAAGCGGTGATCGCTAATTCCCATGGGAATAGAAATTGCTAACAACAGCGGCATGAATTGCGATGAAGATCAGATAGTCAGTGTTGCGGCATTTGCTCTGGAGAAGATGGGAATCCATCCAGACTCTGACTTGAGTATTACTCTGGTTAACGAAGATGAGATAACAAAGCTTCATGTTAAATGGATGGATTTACCAGGACCAACAGATGTTCTCTCTTTCCCAATGGATGAGCTAAAGCCCTTTTCTGCAAGTGATGGCCCTGGAATAGTTGGGGATATCGTGATCTGCCCACAGTTTGCAGAAAAACAAGCTGTAAGTCACTCACTGGCAGATGAGATTTACTTGTTGACTGTTCATGGTGTTCTACACCTATTGGGCTTTGATCACGCGGAACCGGAAGAGCATAAAGTTATGTTTGCACTTCAAGATAAGACCTTAGCGGAATGGGGATCGAAGAAATGAGCACCCTGAAGTTTTTACTTGATGCGATTATTTGGTTAGTTATTGGGTTCTATGTTGGACGAACATTTGGCAAGTCACATAACCTTAATTTCGCGAGGCTAGTTGCGATTCTTCCAAATTCCACAGTTAGCTTATTGCGAAAAGCGGGATTCAAATTACGTGCAGGCCAATTTTCAAATGAAGAAGAGCTGCGCGATGCGGTAGATAACGCAAGCCAGCATGGACTTGTTGAAGAGTCAGAGCGCGAAATGATTCAATCGGTATTTGAACTTGGCGACACTTTGGTTCGTGAACTTATGGTTCCTCGTATCGATATGGTCTGGATTGAGGGCAATAAATCTTTGCGCCAAGGCCTTTCACTAGCGC
>WLCY01000144.1 GCA_009705075.1 Actinomycetota bacterium | reverse complement strand
GTTGCGATATCCCAGAACGCTGTTGAACCACCGTTGCCCAAGATAACTTCGTATCCTTCTGGCAGATTAAATAGTGAGCTAAGTCCAGTACGTACCCGATTTACTACGTTCTTTACTGGCTTCTGACGATGTGATGTTCCAAGAATTGAACTTCCACTATTTGAAAGTGCAGCAAGTGCTTCGGGACGAATCTTTGAAGGGCCGCAACCAAAACGACCATCGACCGGTTTTAAATTATCAGGAATTTTAATATCGCTCATGGGCAGAGCCTACGGGTTAAGGCGTTTAACTCGCCAATCCATATTTTGAGAATCTGAACGCACAAATTGCAAACGATCATGCAGCCTTGAATATCGACCTTGCCAGAATTCAATGCTTATTGGTCGCACCAAATAGCCACCCCAATAATCTGGTCTTGGAACCGAAGTACCTTCAGGATATTTTTCTGCGATTTCTGCGTATCTGGCTTCCAGAGTTTCACGAGAATCTAACTCTGAAGATTGCGCACTCGCGATTGCTCCGATCTGGCTGCCCCAAGGTCTGGTTGCAAAATATTCATCACTCTCTTCTGCGCTCACTTTTTCGGCGCTTCCAACAATTATTACCTGACGCTCCATCGGATACCAAGGAAAGAGAAGTGAGACGTTTGAGTTTTCGTTGATTGCGGCCGCTTTGCGGGATAAGTAATTAGTGAA
Organism: Actinomycetota bacterium; assembly: GCA_009705075.1. GTDB lineage: Bacteria > Actinomycetota > Actinomycetes > Nanopelagicales > Nanopelagicaceae > AAA044-D11. The sequence continues at coordinate 2,555 of WLCY01000144.1, read as the reverse complement.
AAAGGTAAATCCTTCTGCTGAAACATCCTTTAACAGAACTGAACGTGAAATTGGAACGTTGCTTGTTATCGTGGAGAGAACCATCGCATTTGCTTCAACCACCATGATGTTTTCAACCGCTTGGCCCAACCACTTCTTAAAGAGCTCGATTGGATCGTGACCGACTTCGCTCTCGCTAAGTCCAGCCTGGCCATAAGACAGGCGCATCGCCCGGATGGTCTCCTGGTTGATTTCACTCATAGTTGTATCTAACTTCACTTTCGCCCCGCGTGCACGTTATGGATTTAACCTTTGGCGGGTTTGGTTTCACACGGAAAAGTGTGGAGAATATGGCTAACTAATTGAGGGAGCCCGTCGTGCCAGATAGTTTCAAACCCGGTCTTGAAGGCGTTATCGCATTTGAATCTGAAATTGCCGAGCCGGATAAAGAAGGTAGTGCGCTTCGCTATCGCGGAGTTGATATCGAAGACCTTGTTGGTCGCGTAACTTTCGGAAACGTATGGGGCTTGTTAGTAGATAACGAATTTAATCCAGGACTTCCTGCAGCAGAACCATTCCCAATCCCAGTTCACTCTGGCGATGTTCGCGTTGATGTGCAATCTGCAATTGCAATGTTGGCACCAGCCTGGGGATTCAAACCACTTTTAGATACAACAGATGATGAAGCTCGCATTCAACTTGCACGCACATCTGTGATGGTTCTTTCCTATGTTGCACAAGCTGCACGTGGAACTGCGCCAATGGTTCCGCAATCAGAAGTTGATAAGGCACATACTGTTGTTGAGCGAATGATGATCAGATGGCGCGGTGAACCAGATCCACGTCACGTTCGCGCAGTGGATGCATATTTTGTATCAGCAGCCGAACATGGAATGAATGCTTCGACATTTACTGCTCGCGTAATTGCTTCAACTGGGGCCGATGTTGCAGCATCAATTTCAGGTGCAATCGGTGCAATGTCAGGACCGCTACATGGTGGCGCACCTGCTCGCGTACTAAGCATGATTGAAGCAGTAGAAAAAACTGGCGATGCAACTGCATATGTAAAGGGCGTTTTAGATCGCAAAGAACGTTTGATGGGATTTGGGCACCGGGTTTATCGTGCCGAAGATCCACGTGCGCGCACACTTCGCCGAATAGCAAAAGAGCTAAATGCACCTCGCTATGAAGTTGCACTTGCACTTGAAAAGGCAGCGCTTAAAGAACTTCACGAGCGCCAACCAGATCGCGTGCTAGAAACCAACGTGGAATTCTGGGCTGCAATCGTTCTCGACTTTGCCGAGATTCCGGCACATATGTTTACCGCAATGTTTACTGCAGCGCGTACAGCTGGTTGGTCAGCTCATATTCTTGAACAGAAGCGCACTGGTCGCATTATTCGCCCATCGGCGAAATACATTGGTCCAGCGCCTCGTAAAGTAAGCGAAGTTCAGGGCTGGGATGAGTCAGTCCACTCGCTCCACAACTAAACGCAATATCTTCTGGTTTAGAAGAGACCTGCGTTTATCTGATAATCCAGCACTTCTTGCTGCTCTTGAGAGCTGTGATGAATTAATTGCAGTATTTATCCTTGATGAAAAGCTAATCAAACTTAGCGGAAGCAAGCGTCTGGCTTATTTTGGCCAATCACTTCGCTCACTTGATGAATCTCTTGGGAATAAGTTACATCTGATGGTCGGCGATCAAGTTACAGTTTTAAAAGAATTGATTTCAAGATATGGCGCAGATGAAGTACATATCAGCGAAGAGTTTGAACCATATGGAGCTGCGCGAGATTTGCGGGTTGAAGCGGCTGGAATAAAACTAGTTCGAACTGGAAGTCCGTACGCAGTTTCACCTGGGCGAGTATTAAAGCCAAGTGATGCAACTCCGTATCGGGTTTATACCCCGTTCTATAGAGCTTGGTGCGTACATGGCTGGCGCAAACCAGTTGCAGCGCCGAAAGATTTAAAACTTGTAACACCACAATCTGCTGACCGCAATTTTGTTGATTGGAAAGTTCCAGAGGGTTGTGAAATTACTCCTGCTGGCGAAGCTGCAGCACTCGCAAGATGGGAAGTCTTTAAGAAAAGTGCTCTAGCAAGTTATGACACCGAGCGAAATAATGCCGGAGTTGATGGAACGAGCAAGCTAAGTGCGCATTTAAAATGGGGCGAAATTCACCCACGTACTCTGCTTGCAGATCTTGGAACAAGCAACGCGCATGATGTTTACCGCAAAGAGATAGCCTGGCGCGAATTTTATGCAGATGTTCTTTTCAACAATCCTCATACCGAGAACGACTACTACGCACCAAGATTTAAAGATATGCGCTACGACAAGCCAGGTGAAAAATTCAAAGCCTGGTGCGAAGGCCGGACCGGCTACCCATTTGTTGATGCTGCAATGCGCCAGATTGTTAAAGAGGGTTGGATGCATAATCGAACTCGAATGGTCGTTGCATCCTTCTTAGTAAAAGATTTGCACTTGGAATGGCAGTTAGGTGCCGACTTCTTTATGGAACACCTTGTTGATTTCGATGTGGCATCAAATGCCCATGGCTGGCAATGGACCGC
>WLCY01000143.1 GCA_009705075.1 Actinomycetota bacterium | reverse complement strand
TGGAATCAACAACGCTGGCATAAATTTCATTCTCGCAATCAGCGCCGCTAACAACAACCTCATCTGCTAACGCCAATTCTCCAGAACCAAACCAGAAAATCTTTGGTGACTTTGCCCGAATCTTTTGGAGATCTGCCTTAAGTGAATCAAGTGGCATTCCCTTTGGCGCAATTATAAAAACCTGGGTGCCACTTGTTAACGCCGAAATCGGACCATGCATATAGTCCGCAATTGAAAGTCCCTGGACCGAGATCTTGCTGGTCTCCTGAATCTTAAGTGCAGTTTCTCGCGCGTTCGGATAGGAAAATCCTCGCCCTAAAACCACAATCTCACTTGAGCGCTCACATTTAGAAACTGCGCTCATTACTGTTGAGGAATCTGAAAGTAGTTTTTCACTGGCCGCCACTACTGAACTAAAGTTGGAAAGCTTCGAACTCCAGGCGTTCACAAGGATCAAACATGCAAGAAGTTGAGCGGCGTAGGTCTTGGTAGCAGCAACTGCTAGTTCTTTGCCAGCCATTAAATCGAGATGGTGGTCGGCCAACTTAGCTAATGGCGATTGGCCATCATTTGTAATTGAAATTAACTTAGCCCCGGCTGCTTTTGCCGCCGTTGCATATTCAACTAGATCGGTAGATTGACCGCTCTGGCTAATTGCGATTACCAAGGTATTTTTGAAGTTTAAATCTGCGTTATAAATCGTGACAGATGATGGCGAGGTCAGCCCTACCGGCAAGCCAAGTTGGGTTTCAATTAAATACTTAAGAAAGTGAGCTGCATTATCTGATGTGCCACGGGCCAGAACGAGAACAGATTGAATCTCATTGGCTTTAAGTAGGCCTGCCAGGGCTGTGAATTGCGCCTCAGAGCCAATTAATTTAGTAAATACGGATGGGATCTCAGCTATCTCGCTTTGCATAATCGACCCATTTTGATTCACGACATATTTTCGCATGAAAGTTTAAACTTTCCTAGCGGAGCGGCTCGGTAATTGGTAGCGTGAGCAGGTGCTTGAAGCGGATTCAATATCGATATTCCATAAAGGGATGCCAATAGCAGCCCAGGGCACAAGTATTAAAGGTTTTCTAGCCAGCAAGCCAAATTTATTTACCGCCAACTTTCAATTCCCAATTATGGTTCTGCGCGATAGCGCGCTCGAGCACAACATCCAACGGATGGCCGCTTACTGCAAATCACTCGGTTTTGAATTAGCGCCTCATGTGAAAACACCAATGTCACCACAGATTGCCAAAAGGCAAATTGCCGCAGGTGCTTGGGGGTTAACGATTGCGAATTTCAACCAAGCATCAATCATGTTCGCATCTGGTTTTACTCGACTAATTATTGGCAACGAAGTTATGGAACCAACTTCAATCGCCGAGATTGCAAAGATAAACGGCAGTGGCGCTGGCGACATAATTTTTTATATTGACTCTCTGGCCGGAGTAGAAATTGCTCAGAACGCAATCGAAGAAGTTCCAAATGCAAAGCTAAATGTCTTCATGGAGATTGGCGCAGTCGGTGGTCGCGCCGGAATTCGTGACCTAGAGTTATTGAAAAAGATATTGGCGGAAATTGCCAAAGATGATCGCATTAACGTTCGCGGTGTTTCAGGATTTGAAGGCGCTGTCCCTGGTGGCGATCGCCAAGGTGAAGGTATTGAGAAGCTTCGTACATTTCTGCGCCACATAGTTGCCGCCGCCAGAATTACTGAGCCACATGTTCGCGGTGACAAAATTATTATTTCAGCTGGTGGAAGTTCTTTCTTCGATTATGTTGCCGAAGAGTTTGCAAAGTATGAAGGCGATGCCCATCGCATTCTTCGCAGCGGCGGATATGTAAGCCACGACCATGTTCATTACGAGGATCTATATCCATTTATGGGGCTGCCAGATAGCGAGCGTTTCTATCCTGCTCTAGAACTTTGGTCCCGTGTTCTAAGTACGCCAGAGCCAGATTTAGCAATTCTTAATTTCGGAAAGCGCGATGCTGGAAACGATTTAGATGAGCCACTTCCAATTCTCAAGCTAGCGGGCAAGCCAACACCGTTTAAAGGCACAATTGAGAAGTTAAATGATCAACATGCATTTATGAAGGTAACCCCAGGATCAGTCGTTGTTGGCGATGTGGTTGGCTGTGGAATTTCTCACCCTTGCACTAACTTCGACAAATGGCGCCTTATTCCATTAGTAAATGATGATTACGATGTAATAGATTTAGTTCATACTTATTTCTAACGATCCACTAACTACCCACTACCGAAAGGCCATCATGAGCAACGCAACAATCAAGCATGTAACAGCAAAAGGCGCACCAGCACCAGGTGGTTCATACTCACATGGCGTAATTGCAAACGGTTTTCTTTATACCTGCGGAATGGGTCCAGTTGATCCTGCCACCGGCAAAATTGTTGAAGGTGGAGTTGGCCCACAGACTCGTCAGACTCTTATAAATCTCAAGGCAATTCTTGATGAAGTTGGCGCAGATTTCAGCCAAGTTGTTAAGACAACTGCACATTTGCAAAATTGCGTTGCTGACTTTGCAGAGTACGACAAGGTTTACCGCGAATTCTTGACTGCACCATTTCCGGTTCGTACAACAGTTGGCTCAGATCTAATCAATATCTTGGTCGAAATCGATTTCGTGGTTGCACTTTAAAATGACCTATCAATTCGCGGCAGAGCTTGCCGGACGCACAATTGTCATTACTGGTGGTGGCCGCAGTATTGGTCGCGAGATGGCAACAGCCGCCGCCGCGGCAAAGATGAAAGTTGCGATTTTAGAGGTCAACAAAGTTAACCTAGATAAGACCGTAGCCGAACTAAAGAGCGCTGGCGGAGATGTGACTGGTTATGTGGTTGACCTAGAAGTTGAATCTCAGATCACAGATGCAATTTCGAAGATTGAAAAAGACTTTGGAAAAATTGAAGTCTTTGTAAATAATGCGGCATTTCATGATGCCGAAGACCTACTTGGAAGCACGTTAGAAATGTGGAATAAGACCTTTGCGATAAATACCACGGCGCCATTTCTCTGCATAAAGGCAATCCTCCCTGGCATGATTGCGCGAAAGAGTGGTTCGATAATTAATATCGGTACTGTTAATTCCAAGATGATGATTGGAAGCGATTCCTATACTGCATCCAAAGCTGCGCTCCATGCAATCACTCGCACAGTTGCGGTGCGCTATGGAAAGAACAATATTCGCTGCAACACCATTGTTCCAGGAACCATTGCAACCGAAGTTTGGCAAGAGCGCATCGATAGAAATCCTGCGG
>WLCY01000142.1 GCA_009705075.1 Actinomycetota bacterium | reverse complement strand
GGAGATGCCATCACATTATCAACGATTACCGTGGCCCCTACAGAATGTGCAAGGTCGCTAACCATTTTGAGATCAACAATTTCCAACATCGGGTTACTTGGAGTTTCAATGAAAACAACTTTAGTCTTCTCGCTTAGTGCCTTCTCCCAAACGCTCTTTTCGTTGCCTTTTACAAATTCAACTTTAATTCCCCATTTAGGCAAAATCTCGGATAGAACTACATAGCAAGAACTAAACATCGAAGCTGCTGCAACGATTCGATCACCAGCCTCAACCATGCATGCGATAGAAGCAAACATTGCAGACATTCCAGAACCCGTAGCAACACAGAATTCAGCGCCTTCAATTGCGGCAAGTCGTTGTTCGAACATTGACACTGTTGGATTTGCAAAGCGACTGTAAAGGAAATGATCTACTTCATCGGTAAATGAATGAACAGCTTGTTCGGAGCTGTCATAGGTATAACCACTCGTTAGATACATAGCCTCTGCGGTTTCACCAAAACCTGAACGCGCTAAACCAGCTCTGACCGCAAGCGTCTCTTCGTGTAATTTCCAGTCAGGTGTATCGCCATCTGAAGAGTTGGAGTATCCCCAAGGTCGGTGCTGATGAGCCATGGTCGAAGTTTAGTATGTAGGGTGGCGCTGTGAACAAAATGAACAAAATGAATAAAGCGGCGATATCTGCAATAACTGCATCGGATTTAACGAAGATTTATGGCGAACGTGCAGCGCTATCGCACGGAAGTTTCGCAGTCCCTGCCGGTTCAATCTGTGGATTTGTTGGACCAAATGGCTCCGGAAAGACAACAACAATTCGGATGTTACTTGGGTTAATTAAGCCAAGTGGGGGAAGTGCAACAGTTCTTGGTGAAAGCATCAAACATCCAGAGCGATATTTGCCAAGTGTTGGCGCAATGATTGAAGGTCCAGCTTTTTATCCAGCGTTATCGGGACGCGAAAACTTAAAAGTACTTGCAGAACTTGGGGGATTTCCACTTTCACGGGTGGATGAACTACTTGCAAAAGTTGATCTTGCAGATCGAGGTGGATCAAAATTTAAAACGTATTCGCTAGGAATGAAGCAACGACTTGGAATTGCTGCAGCGCTACTGCCAAATCCAGAGCTACTGATTTTAGATGAACCGACTAACGGTTTAGATCCTTCTGGAATTCAAGAAGTACGCGGAATCATTAGAGACTTAGCAAATAAGGGAACTACGGTCTTTGTTTCATCTCACATACTTAGTGAGCTAGAGATGATCTGTGAATACCTTGTTATGTTGCGCGAAGGTAAAGTTATTTTCTCTGGTCGCACACAAGAACTTCTTGCAGCCCAACAACCAATGATTGTCGCAAAGCCAGAATATGAAGTTGACTTACCAAAGTTAGCAAATCAGATTACTGAGGCCGGATTTAAAGCAGTGATTGTTAACGACTCCCTTCATGTTGCGGCACCGATTAATGCAAGTGCCGAAATTAATCGAACAGCTTTTGAGGCTGGAATAACTCTTGCCTCAATTTCGGTAGCGCTTCCTACGCTAGAGGAAACCTTCTTTGAAATGACAGGGGACAGTAAATGATCCGCGTAGTGATAGCTGAACTTCGTAAGCTTCGTCGGCCCTCACTTTTATTGGGAACAATCGCAACTGTGGGTGGACTAAGTGCGCTATTTACTTCAATTGTCTTTCTGATGATTGATTCCAAAGATGGAAATACCAAGCGTGGTGAAAGCGTCGGCGCGGAAGAGCTCAGCCAAGCGATGGGACTTATTTATGGATTTAGATTAGTTGGAGTCTTTCTAGGAATAGTCTCACTCTGTATCTTCGCATCTCAAACAGCTCAAGAATATTCACTCGGCACCCTTCGAAATCTCTTAGTCCGCCAACCTTCACGGATGAAGATATTGGCTGGCAAATTTATTGCGATGAAGATATTTGCACTTGTAATGGTTCTATTCGCCGGAGCTTTAAGTATCGCGATTTCTTTTGGACTTGCTGGTCGGGCGAAAGTAGATACCGCAGCATGGGGGACAGCTACGGCAATGGACTTGCTATTAGAGAGCACTTTAAACATCTTCATTTCGACCTTGGCCTTTGGAGCTTTCGGAATGATTCTTGGGCTTTTGCTGAGATCTCCAATAAGTGCAATTGCAGTTGGAGTTCTGTGGAATTTAATTCTTGAAAACATTCTCGCCGCTTTGATATCAAAGACCGCAAAATGGCTTCCAGGAATTAACTTTGCCAACCTTGGTGAAGGTGGAAATGTGGATTTGAGCTACAAACATTCCCTTGCAATAACTATTGGCTACTTAGTGATTGCCGGAGCAATCGCGGCCGCGCTATTTAAGCGACGTGATGTTGCTAATTAGCGACACAGTCCGATATTCAGCAATATTTTTAAGGTTCAACCTTTATCCTTGACTAATGTCAAAGAAAATTACCAGTGCGCTAATTGTGCTGGGCATTTCACTTTCAACATTTGGTGCGGATGTTTCACTCGCAAAGACTCCGAAGCCGACAAAAGCTCAGATTGAAGCAGCCAAGAAGGAAGAGGCAGCAAAAGCTGAAGCAGCCAAGAAGGCAGCTGCCGTTCTAAGTTCGGCAACCAAAACCTTAAATCAACTCACCGCGATATCGAATGCAGCACAGGTTTCCTATAACAATGCGCTCAAAGAGCTAGCGGTTGCTAATGCCAATGCAAGAGCGGCTGCGATTCACGCGGCCAAGACTCAAGCTCAAGTAAGTAAGACAACTCGAGTCATTGGAAAGATGGCAGCAAGCGCTTACAAGCTTGGTGGAGATTTTACAAATATAAATGCGCTGTTAAGTGCGAATGGGCCACAAGATTTGATCGATCAATTGACCACGCTCGATAAAATTGGAAACACAAATACTGTTGCTCTAAAGCGTTTTAAAATCGCAGAAGCAGCGGCAAAAGTAGCAAAGATTGAAGCGGATAGAACCAAGGTCGCGCAAGAAGCAGCAACGGCGAAAGTTGCACAGGCAAAGAAGGTCGCAGATGATGCAAAGGCTGCGCAACAAAAAGAAGTAAATAAATTGCGAGCCGTTCAGAATAAACTTGCGGCAGAACTTGCAAAGGCTAAGAATTTCCGGGTAACTCTCGAGCAGCAACGCCAACTCGCGCTTCTTGAAGAGTCAAATGCGGTGACCGCAACAAAAACTCCAAATCAATTTAAAGTCTGGCCAAATAAAGGTTTCACAGGGCGTTCAACAATTCGTTCGGATGAAGCAATTAGAACTAAAGCTGTCGCCTTTGCCAAG
>WLCY01000141.1 GCA_009705075.1 Actinomycetota bacterium | reverse complement strand
TCTTCAATACTAAGTCCCCCTATAAGTCCAGAAATTGTCCCTGAAATAAATGCATCTCCAGAACCAACTGGATCAATGATTTTTACCTTTTGCGGCGAGTAATTAAATCGCCTGTCGTCATGCAAGATTCGCATCTCTTCTGGGCCGGCAGTCATGATTACAGTTTTTACTCCAAGAGCCGCAACAGTTTTCAAGTTAACTTCTGGATCCTTTGAGCCGAAAATGATTTCGTACTCATCGACACCACCACTTACAACATCTAAATCTTTAATGATTGCATTTAGTGCGGAGCTTGCTTCCTCTTCGCTCCAGAGTTTTTTACGGAAGTTTAAGTCAAAGCTGATTCCAACTTTGTTCTTTCGGGCGACTTCCAGCGCATGAATTACCGCCGCTTTGCTGGTATCTGAAATCGAAACGCTTATGCCTGTCACATGCAGCCACTTTGAATTAGCCAAAACTTCATCATCAATATCTGCTGGTGAAAATGTGGAACCAGCACTAGATCTGCGTAGATAAGAATTAACAAAAGGTTGGGAACCGCCATGATTGCGAACAAGAGCGCCGGTGTAATTCTCGCAACGAATAAAGTGATCAGTCTTTAGGCCAATCGCGGTGAAGCCATTTTGGACTGCGTCGCCAAGTTCATCAGGACCTAACTTTGTTTGAAAGTAAACATCGAGACCTAACTGATGGGCGGCAACTGCAACGTTCGCCTCGGTGCCAGCAGCAGTCATTGAATAGTTTTTCGCCGTTATAACGGAGTCGGTATCGACTGTCATAAAGAGCGCAAGGGTTTCGCCAAAGGTGAAGAGGTCGTAGCTCTTAGCCATTGCCGGCTTCTACCTTTGCAATTAGAGCTAAGCACTCCTCAATTTCGCCTTTTGCTTTTTCGGTTATGGCCATTGTTGGGTGGCGACAGTAATCAGATTTAATAATTCCTCGTCTAAATAAAATATGTTTTTCTACCGCAATTAAGAATTCTAAATTATCAATCCAACTTGCTACCCAAGGAATAAAGGTATTTAGGCGGCGAACAAATTCAGCGCGGTCTCCAGATACAAGTGCGGTTTCAGTCCATTTATATAAATCAGAGACACCGCAGCCTGGTTGAATTCCCTTCGCGCCGGCAGCATCGCCAGAATCCCAGAAGATTCCGCCCCAACCAATAAGGGTTTGAACTTTGCCATTAGTTATCTGTGCGACCCGTTTGATTGATTCGGCTGGTGGGCTTGTTTCGCATTTAACTATCTTCAGATTTGGGAACTCATCGGCCAAAGTTAATAAGTCAGCAACATCAGCCATTCCCCCTGCTTGAGGCAGGTGTTGGATAACCACTGGAATTTTCACCGCACCGAGTATTTGCGCAAGGTGAAAGCGAATCTGTTCGGCGCTTGGATTAAAGAATGATGGTGGCAAAATGTTGATTAGATCAGCGCCCATGGCTTCATAATCTTTAGCGCGCTTCACCGCGAGTTCTGATGAGTGATCTGCAACCGAGGCAATAACTTTTAAGTCAGAGCCCTTCCGGGTTGCAAGGAGAATTTCCAATAACTTATATCGCTCAGGATCACTTAGCTTTATGTTTTCGCTAGCAACACCGAAGAAGAGCACTGATTTTGCATCGATAGAAATTATCCATTTAACAAGTGATTCAAAGCTCTCATAATCGACTTCACCAGAATCGGTGAATGGAACGCTTAATACTGGACAGACGCCAGAGATTAAATCTTCCATTAGTAAGTAGCCCGGCCACCTGAAACATCGAAGGTAAATCCAGTTGTGAATGAGCAGGCCTTGGAAGCAACGAAAGCTATTAACTCCGCAACTTCATCTGACTCACCCAAACGTCCTACTGGAATTTTAGAGACCATGTATGCCTGCACTTCAGGTGCAACAGTTTCATTAATAGGTGTGCGAATAACTGCTGGCGCAACAGTGTTAATTGTTATGCCAAATGTTGCACACTCTTTTGCGACTCCTTTAACAAAACCAATTACAGCTGCCTTGGAAGAGTTATATGCCGACATTCCAGGGTTACCTTCTTTGCCAGCGATTGATGACAAGTGAACAATGCGGCCATATTTATTTGCCTTCATCGATGGCATAACTTCTTGGGTCAACCAAACTGTTCCGTACAAGTTAATTTCTATTGTCTTCTGGAATGCGGTCCAATCGACTTCTTCAACTGGCTTGCCAGTTGGTCCTGAGATACCAGCAGAATTTGCGAGCGCATGGATCTGGCCATGCTCGGCCAAGATTTCGGCAACGACTTTTTTGACTTCGGACTGCGCGGAAACATCTAGAACTTTGTAACTAGCCTTGCCGCCGGCAGCGGTAATTTCTGCGACAGTAGTTTTGAGTCCCTCTTCATTTACATCAAGACAGACGACGGTGCCTTCGCGCTCGGCGATTAATTGCGCGGCGGCCTTGCCGATTCCGCTAGCTGCCCCCGTTACCAATACAACTTGCCCTGCAAAATTCGTTAGGTTCCAAGCAGCCATTTGATCAGAAATCTCCGTCTCATTATTTAAATACTTCTATAAAGCGATAGTAGTCCACTCACCCCATCCTTTATAGTGCCCGTATGGGAAATAACTTGAATCTTAAAATTTGGGACGAACGCCGTTGTCACATCGGTGAAGGCCCAGTCGTAATTGGTCCAGATAATTCCGAAGTCTTGTGGGTAGACATCATGGGCAAGGCAGTGCATAGACGCAATTTGAATACCGGTGTAACGAGTTCATATGAGACGCCAGAACATGTTGGCTTTGTTATTCCATGTGCAGATGGATCAGAGATTCTTGGAACTGCCAATGGTCCAATCCGCAGAAAGCCAGATGGATCCATTAGTAAATTGCCGACCCTTGTTGATGCTGATGGGACTATTCCTTCATTTCCACACCGTTGGAATGATGCGAAGGTTGCACCTGATGGACATTTGTTTTTAGGAAATATGCCGTATGAGTGGGCAGATAATGTAAGCAAATGTGGGCTCTATCGTCTTGATAAAAGTGGTTCGCAGTTAACTAAAGTTTTAGATGGTGTCTGGTTGAGCAATGGAATAGCTTGGTCAGCAGATGGCAAGACCATGTTTTATGTTGACACCTTCGCGAAGTCAATAGACAGCTTTGATTACGCAGATGGTGAAATTTCAAATCGTAGAGTTCGATGGCGAGTAACAGATGACTCGCAAGGGCTACCGGATGGAATGTGTATTGATTCTGAAGATGGAATTTGGGTTGCCTTCTGGAGCGGATCTTGTCTTCGACGTTTTGATAAAGATTT
>WLCY01000140.1 GCA_009705075.1 Actinomycetota bacterium | reverse complement strand
ATTATTCTGCGATTTGCAATTTGATTCTGTTTTTTAAAATTCTCGGAAACACTTGGAGTGGAATTAACACTTCCGGTCTCACCGACAACTCGCATTGCGCTCTTGTATCTTTCCGCTGATTTGCCTGAAGCCTCATCGTGGCTCGTAATCCACTTCGGCAAAAAGTATGCCGCCCACATCCCAAGGATGATTAGGTAGATAAAACCGGAGGCCATGGAGTAGAACGATAATTCTAGGCAGGGTAAAACTCTGGGATTTACGCGGTATGTCTGGATTAAAAGGAATTACTTTATTTTTGGGTTTTCAATTACATAAGTTAAGTGATCGCGCCAAGCCCCGTCGATATGCAGATATCTCGGTCTTGTTCCCTCAAAAATATAGCCACATTTTTCTGCTACCCGTTTTGAGGCCTCATTTTCTGGCCTTAAATTTATCTCGATCCGGTGGAGCGACATTTGATTTAAGCCAAAGTTGGTCAAAAGGGCGACAGCTCTAGATGTGTATCCCTGGTTGGCAAATTTTTGATCAATCCAATATCCAATATGTGCACCTCGCATTGCACCAAAGACAATCCCACCCATTGTTATCTGACCAATAAACGTTTCGACCCCGCCCTCCTTCAACCAGATACCTAGGGAGATTGATCTAAGGGATTCACCATCTTTGCGGTACTGGAGAACCATTCCAAAGTAGGAAGGGAGCGGCAGGTGGGACTCAATTTCTGGTCTAGTTGCTTCCCACGGTGAGAGCCATTCTCGATTTCGCTGGCGAGAGATATCCCAATTTCTCTTATCGCGAAGGCGGAGCGGGCGAAGATGTAATTCACCATCGCGAAGTTTTATCGGCCAATCGATAGATGCGCGCAATTAATTTGAGCTCCGCTCAAGGACCATCACATCAACTATTTGGCCAGCTTTAATTCCAGCCGAACTCTCTGGAACGATAATAAAGGCATGGGCATCGGAGAGAGAAAGTAGGTCGCCCTGCTCTTCAAGCGCGACTGCTACGACCCCATTATCTGAAGAGAGCGTTGCTCGTACAAAGCTACTCTCGCCAGGGATTGCAGTTATTGAATTCTTCAATTTAGCCTTAAGTTGATTTCGGAAAATATTTGGCGCACCTGACATTTTTCGAATCATTGGGCGAACGAAAATCTCGGCTGCTATCCCAGCAACTACCGGATCACCTGGAAGGGTTATAACGGGAGTCTTATCCGGACCAATTAACCCAAAATTATGTAGGCCACTCTCGCTCATCTTTGGTCGCACAGTTGTAATCTCGCCGAGCTCTTTTAATACTGCGGTTATTAATTCGAAGGATTCATCGTGGCGCTCACCACTTATGACAATTAAATCTGCTCGGACTAATTGATCTTCGATTACTTCTCGCAATCGTTGATGATTTTCTGGAATTGTGTGAACCCGAAAGCCATTAGCCCCCGCTTCACGAACCGCAGTGGTTAACATCCAGGAGTTAGTTTCAAATTCATCCTCGGAATCGGAGAGCGGTTGTCCGGGTTCAACTAAATCATCGCCAGCAGAAATTACAACAACTCGTGGATGTGGAAGTGTTGGCAGGCGATCTAAACCAATAGAAGCTGCAAGTCCAATTTGCGTTGAACGAATCCGAGAACCAACCCGCAATACCAAGCGCTCACCCGCGTAAATATCTGTTGCAAGGGTTGCACCATGTGCATCCAAAAGTGGCATATCAAATGGGGAAAGTGGGGATGCGATTTCAAGAAGCTTCTCTAAGAGCTCCTCGACGCTCGGCTGTTGTTCCATGACTAAACCCTACTTCTTAATTAGAGTATTTCAGTGGATATTGCGAACTCAGAAAAAATGGAACTTCGAAAGCGATTTCGTTCTGAAAGATCTCTTAGAGATAGAGCCGAATCTTGGACTCATATACAAAACTCATCAGAGTTTGAGGCCGCTAAAACTATTGCAAGTTACATCTCATATGGGGACGAGCCACAAACAAAAGATTTGAATCAAGCGCTGATAAAGAACGGCAAAGAGTTAGCTCTCCCTAGGATGCTTAAAGACAAGAGTTTGGAATGGGTAGTCTGGAATGGCGATTCTTCAACGCTTGAAAAGAACGGAAAAATACTTGAGCCAATTGGTGAGGCAATCGCTCCAGATCGAATAGATATTGTGATTGTTCCAACGCTTCACGCAACTCGAGATGGTCATCGTTTAGGCCAAGGAGGCGGCTCATATGATCGCGCGCTATCTCAGATATCTGCCTGGCGAATCGGTCTGATTTATTCTGGCGAATTAACTATTGAACCGTTCCCGGTTGAACCACACGATATGAAGTTAAATGCCATCGCTACGCCAGATTTAATTGTTCGATTTACTAATTAAGGTCATTTAAGTGTCGAGCCATTACAACTCTCTGGACTTGATTGGTTCCCTCATAAATTTGGGTTAATTTTGCATCTCGCATCATTCGTTCAACTGGATAATCCGAAACATAACCATAACCACCGAGAACCTGCACAGCATCCGTGGTCACCTTCATAGCAACGTCACTCGCAAAACACTTGGCAGCGGCCGAGAAAAAGGTTAAGTCGCTCTCTCCTCGCTCGCTCTTTACTGCAGCGGCATAAGTAAGTTCGCGGGCTGCAGCAATATTCATTGCCATATCAGCCAACATAAATTGCACGCCTTGGAAATCAAATATTTCTCTACCGAATTGCTTGCGTTCATGCGCATACTTGGTTGCAATTTCAAAGGCGCCTTGTGCGATACCAAGTGCTTGAGCCGCGATAGTAATTCGGGTGTGATCAAGAGTCTTCATTGCAAGTGCAAAACCAGAGCCAATTGCACCGATTCTGCGATCATCTGAAATCGTTACGTTATCAAAATAGACTTCGCAAGTTGGTGATCCTCGAAAACCCATCTTCTTTTCATGAGCGCCAAATGAAATTCCGACATCACTCTTCTCAACAATAAATGCGGTGATTCCTTTTGCGCCTAGATTTGGATCCGTTTGCGCTAAAACAGTATAAAACTCGGAGAAGCCGGCATTTGAAATCCATTTCTTACTTCCGCTAATTATCCAATTCTCGCCACTCTTAACCGCCTTAGTCCGCATTGCTGCAGCATCAGAACCTGCTTCAGATTCTGAGAGGCAATAAGAGAAACCTTTTCCAGCTGCTAATTCTGGTAAATACTTTTGCTTCTGTTCATCAGTGCCAGCAAGAATTAAGGGAAGTGAACCTAATTTGTTAACCGCTGGAATAAGAGATGATGAACCACAGACCCTGGCAACTTCTTCAATGATAATCACTGTT
>WLCY01000014.1 GCA_009705075.1 Actinomycetota bacterium | reverse complement strand
CGTTTAGGGAAAATTCACTTCTGGACAACTTTCGCCGGTTTCCATTTAACGTTCTTGATTCAACATTGGCTTGGAATCAAAGGAATGCCGCGCAGATATGCTGATTACTTGGCAACCGATGGTTTTACTAATATGAATATGATTTCAACAGTCGGATCTACACTCTTGGCGCTTTCGATGATTCCATTCTTGGTCAATGTTTGGATAACAAGAAAGTCACCACTTGTCGGAGTTGATGATCCTTGGGGTTATGGGGCATCACTTGAATGGGCAACATCATGTCCACCACCGCGCCATAACTTCACTTCAATGCCGCGAATTCGCAGTGAGCGTCCGGCCTTTGATCTGCATTACCCACATATAAAGACTGAAGGCCACTAAATATGAAAACAGGTTGGTTGCTCTTCGGTGGGCTAGCAGTTTTTTACGCAATCATGACAGTTATCTATTGGCTAGTTGGTGGTGAAGCTGTTGGAATCACCGCAATCGCTTTATCCGGAGGTCTCGCTGCCCTTATAGGTTTCTATCTCTGGTTTACGAATAAGAGATTGGGCAATGTTCTTCCGGAAGATAACACTGAGGGCGAAATAGCAGATTCTGCAGGTGAACTTGGCTTCTATTCCCCACACTCTTGGTGGCCACTTCCAGTTGCTTTCTGCATGGTGACCGCTGGTGTCGGATTGCTTGTTGGTTGGTGGCTAACTCTTATCGCTGTAGGTGGCTTGCTTATTAGTATTCTTGGCTTTGTTCTTGAGTACGAGAAACCTTCAGCAGCCTCGCACTAATTAATATAAGAAGTAGCGCCAACGGCAAAGTGATTAAAACACCAATTAGCGCGCCATTTAGTTCTTGACCTAGATCCGCAAGATTAGCGAAGAGCATAGACACTGAAAGTCCAATAGTTCCTAGAGTGCCAACTAAGAATAAATCCCTATTTGCAATCACGCGGTGTCCCATGAGCTTCATAGCCAAATAGCCAAATAGCCAAATACCAAGTGGTTTACCGATGATTCTGGCAAACACCAGCGCTAAAACTATTGGACTAAAGATTAAGTCCGAAGTTATTTTCCACGGAATCCAAAGAGTTGTAATAATAAAGGCTGGAATAACAAAGTAATTAATTACTGGAGTAAGTTTCCCGACTAACCACTCTGACTCCTTCTCATTTATCAGGAGCCCAAGTAGAACGCCGATTACTGTTGGGTGGATTCCGCTATCTTTAAATACTCCCCAGGCGAGAACGCCGATGATGAGCGCGACGAATGGGAATCTCGGCGCAGATTTCCAGAAAATCAGTAGCAAGGCTGCGCTTACAAATAATCTAGTGACATCAATATGATGGTGATAAACAATCGCAACTACAAGTATTGAACCAAGATCATCGGCGATTGCTAGAGCTAGTAGGAAGCCACGAATTCGATTAGATACGCTCTTTGCAAGAAGCAATAGCGCAAGAAGCGCTAGTGGCAAATCTGTAGCCATCGGAACGCCCCAGGCGGTTACCGGAGCTGAACTATTCTTGGCAATCAAAAAATAAATTAGCGCTGGTACGGCCATTCCACCTAGCGCTGCAGCAAATGGAATAAGGAATGAGAAGCGTTTTCTAAATGCGCCATCTAACAACTCTGCTCGCAATTCGATTCCAGCAAGGAAGAAGAAGAGAACGAGCGGACCAGTAGTTATCCACTCACGGGCGTTATTCATAAACTCCATTGCGGAAGTTTATGGGTTCTTACTAGTGATGGCCGCTTTCTAGCGCCTTGGCTTCTGATTCTGTTGGCGCAGGTACTTGTTCAACATGAGCCTGGCTAAAGCGAGCGCGGAGCTTGCCTTTTAATCCTTGCGGATTTAAGACTCCGTTTGCATCTTCTCGTGGAACTTCGAGAGCTGGAGGTTGTTCGTGCTGAGTTAGGGTGAATTTCTGTGCTGGCGTCAGTTCTTCATGAACCTCAATGAATTCACCATGAGGAAGCATTACAAGGCGACCAGTCTCACGACCGTGTAGGACCTTTTCACGATCTGCTCGTTGTAGCGATAGACAGATTCGCTTGGTAATTACGAAGGTCAGAGGTGGAATTACGATTACCCCAATTCGAGTGAACCACATGATCTGATTAATCGTTAGCGCAAAGTGCGTCGCGATAATGTCATTGCCACCATTTATCAATACAACCAAGATAAAGGCGAGCGACATTGCACCGATTGCAGTTCGATTTGGATTATTGCGTGGTCGCTCAAGCAGGTGATGCTCGCGCTTATCGCCCGTCATCCAAGCTTCGATAAATGGGTAGAGCGCCATCAATGTGAATAAAATTCCAGGAATTATCAAACCTGGAATCAAAATATTCCAAGATATTGTGTGACCAAACGCGTGGGTCTCGATTGGGGGAGCCATACGAACTAAACCATCGAGCCAGCCCATGTAGAAGTCGGGCTGCGATCCGGCAGAAATCTGCCCCGGGTTATAAGGCCCATAGAGCCAGATTGGGTTAATGGAAGCAACTGCTCCTAAAAAGGCTGTGACACCAAAAACAATAAAGAAGAAGCCGCCAGCTTTAGCCATATATATCGGCATTAATGGATAGCCGACTACATTCTTTTCGGTACGGCCGGGACCTGGATATTGGGTGTGCTTCTGATACCAAACTAACATCAAGTGGATTGTTATAAGTGCTAAGAAAATTCCGGGAAGCAGAAGTACGTGAACGGTAAAGATTCTTGGGATAAATGCCTCACCAGGGAAAGCACCTCCGAAAGCGAAGAAGGCTAGATAAGAACCAACTACCGGAAGTGCTTGAATAATTGCTTCCGCAATTCTTATTCCAGTTCCAGAGAGCAGGTCGTCGGGAAGTGAGTAGCCAAGGAATCCTTCAACAATTCCTAGAGTTACAAGCCCGATACCAATCAACCAGTTTGCCTCACGTGGCTTACGGAAGGCACCGGTAAAGAAGACGCGCATTAAGTGCGCAATCATTCCTGCCATGAAAATTAGGGCAGCCCAGTGATGAATTTGGCGCATTAAAAGCCCGCCCCGGACATCAAATGAAATGTGCAAAGTCGATGCGTAAGCGGCCGACATCTTTATATTTTCAAGCGGCTCGTAGCTTCCTTCATAGACAACTTCTCGTTGTGATGGATCGAACCAGAAAGTCAAAAAGGTTCCGGAGAGCAATAAAATAATGAATGAGTAGAGAACAATCTCTCCGAGCATGAAAGACCAATGATCTGGGAATACCTTAGTTAGATTCTTTCGCAGCCACTTTGCAGCGCCAGTGCGATCATCTACATAACTTGCAACATTGCCGCCTATGCGTTCTGCTTTTTTCATGATGAGCGCTCCCAATAGCTAGGTCCGACGGGTTCATTAAATGGTTGTTGAGCCACCAAGAAGCCATCGGCATCAACAGTTATTGCTAGTTGGGGTAGTGGTCTTGCGGCTGGTCCGAAAATTACCTTTGCTGCTCTTGTTACATCGAAAGTTGATTGATGGCATGGGCAGAGTAAGTGTTTTGTCTGTTGCTCATAAAGGGCAACAGCACAACCCATATGAGAGCAAATCTTGGAGAATGCAATGATCCCATCATGTGTCCAAGAGAGACGTTCAGCATTTAATTGGAATTCATTAGGCCGCAGACGAATAAGCAGGACTGCATCTTTTGCAATATCAGATAGGTGACGTACTTTCCCCGGCACTAACTCTGGAAGTACTTGTGCAACGGCTCCGACCTCTAAATCTTCAGGTCTAATTGGACGATCGCCTGGATCAGTTACAAGACGAGTGCCCGCTTTCCAAGAAGTTTTCTCTAATTTCTTCTTTGGGAGTGGGCCCAAATCGCGGAGTAGTACGAGTGGAGTAAGTGCAGAAACGCCAAGTGCCAAACCTAAAGTTCGCTTAATTAATGAGCGACGACCGAGTCCTGCGGCTGCAGCTTGCTCTTTAACGGTTCTGACAAAATCTTCACGATCTTCATCAGGAGATCGAAAATCATGTCGCTCTGCAATTACTTCGGTATCTGGCATCAGGGTCTTTGCCCAATGAACTAACCCAAGACCAATAAATAAAAGCGCAAAAGCCATACCTAACCCAAGAAATAATTGGTGGGCATTTGTATCTCCCATAATTGGGAGAAAAAAGAATTTGTCATCTGGAATAAATATGTATGAATAGATGGCTAGGACTGTTGAAAGCGCAGAGAGAATAAAGAGAATTGCAACTTGTCGTTCAGCACGATCTGCGGCTTTCGGATCTACATCTGTCTTGCGATGAACATGCTCTGGTAGGCCAGGGTCTTGAAACTTTGCAATTTCATTAGATTCATTAGACATATTTTTACCTTATCTCGCCTTCGCAGTTAGCCATACAGCGATACCAATTAATAACCCAAGACCGAGCGTCCAAACCAAGAGACCTTCAGTTACTGGTCCAACTCGTCCGAGAGATGCACCACCAAGATTTGGTTCTTTCTCTGCAGCTTTAATCCATTTGATAATCGAGAGTTTCTCTTCAGGGGTAATTGTCTTATCGCTAAAAACTGGCATTGATTGCGGGCCAGTGATCATCGCTTCGTAAATATATTTAGCATCTACACCCATAAGGGTCGGTGCATATTTTCCTTGAGTAAGTGCGCCGCCTTGGCCAGCAAAGTTGTGACACATTGCGCAATTTGTGCGGAAGAGCTCGCCCCCTTCGGCAGTATTTCCATCACGTTCAAAAGTTAATTGCGCTTCATTGACTGCATCAGGTCCGGGTGCAAGTGAGGCAACGTATGCAGCTAGAGCTGCGGTTTGTTCTGCGTTATATATCGGTTGTTTACGCATCGCTTGTTGGCTCATATCTGCCATCGGCATCCGACCTGTACCTACTTGGAAATCTACTGATGCTGCGCCAACCCCAATGAGAGAAGGTGCAATTCCGCCACCTTCAGCGTTAAGGCCGTGACATGAAGAACAACCTTGCGCGAATATTCGCTTTCCCTCTTCAATCAGCGTTGACTGCTCTGTACTTTCCATGCGAGAAGTACTCGGTAGCGCACTAGCAACTTGATAAGTCGTACCCAGAGAAATCAAGGCAATGACCAATAATGCAGGACCGGCATAACGATGGCGGCGGTAGCGTGAGAGCTTCTTAATTCCCGAATTCATCTTTACCTTTTTCATCTAGTTTCGCCTTGTAATTTCTGAAATTTCTTACTTGATCAAATAAATTGCTGAGAATAGAGCGATCCAGACAATGTCAACAAAGTGCCAGTAATAGGAGACGACAATCGCTGTTTGTGCCTGCTTATGACCAAACTTTTGTGCGCGGAATACTCGGATCATCACAATCAAAAATGCTAATAGGCCACCAGTAACGTGCATTCCGTGAAAGCCAGTTGTCATATAGAAAACTGAACCATATGCATTTGAAGATAAGGTCAGACTTTCACTCACCAACATTGCATACTCGTAAACTTGGCCGCCGATAAAGAAAGCGCCCATTAGAAAAGTTAGGGCAAACCATTCACGCATTCCCCATTTATTAAATTGCCATAACGTCCCGGTGCGTTTTGCCTGAAAACGTTCTGCGGCGAAAACTCCGAACTGGCAGGTAACTGAGGAGAGAACCAAAACAGTTGTGTTAGTTGCCGCAAAGGGAATATTTAACAACCCGGTTGACTCAAGCCAAACTTTTGGACCTTGAACTGCTCGCGTAGTGAAATACATTGCGAAGAGCGCTGCGAAAAACATCAACTCACTTGCTAACCAGACGATTGTTCCGACGGCAACGATATTTGGGCGGTTTACCTTTTGAGGGGCGGCAGATTGCACGGCAGAAGGACTAGTTGTCATGGGGCGATTATTCACGATTCCCGAGAGAAATGAGATGTTTTTCCCTTGAGGCGGGAGCGACTTTGGGTGAAACTCATCACGGAATTGCTAGGCAAAAACCTCGATAATTTGCCGTTATTGGCGGCTAGACTTTCGCCCATGGCTCTGGAAAAGAATCTGGTTATTGCGCTCTATTCGGATGATTCATCCGTCCGATCATCGGTTATTACAGCCCTTGGCCGCAGAGTTTCTGCCGAGATCTCAGAACATAAAATTATTGAGTTTGCGACTGGACCGGCCCTTCGCCTATATCTAGATTCCAAGAAGCCAGTCGACCTCTTCATTCTCGATGGTGAAGCGGTTCCTGAAGGGGGCATGGGAGTTGCCAGACAGCTTAAGGATGAAGTTTTCAACTGCCCACCAGTCCTAGTTATCACAGGTCGAATTCAAGATAACTGGCTTGCTTCATGGTCGAAGGCCGATGATGTAGTGATTCATCCGATCGACCCATTTACATTGGCATCAAAAGTCGCAGCTTTATTGCAGAAAAATACTGTAGTTAATCGTTAATTAAGGCTTGAATTTTCGCTCTGGAAGTCGTTTCATAAATTGCTGTAAATCTTGAATTGTAAAGACATCGAAGCCGGCGGCCCTTTCAATTAAACAGTGCAGAACTTCCACAGTTGTTTTTACATCATCAAGCGCTCTGTGAGTTGGGAGTGATTGAGTTTCGAAAAATTGAGCCAGAGTTCCAAGTTTGTAGTTCAGGATTTCAGAGCGCTCGACAACTAACCTTGCAAATCTGACGGTATCCAATACTTCATGTTTAGGCCAAGGCGCGGAAAGTGCGCGCCCTGCAGCCTTTAAGAATCCAAGATCGAAAGGTGCATTATGTGCGACGAAATATGGCGCACTATGTTGCCCGATAAATTGCAAAAAGTTTCCGTAAGCTTCAGAAATCAACGGTGCATCTTGCAGCATCTCATCGGTAATACCAGTGAGACTGGTTATGTATGGCGGAAGTGGGATTTCAGGATTCACGAAGGTAGAAAACTCCTCAAGAATTTCGCCACCTCGGACCGCAATTGCACCAATTTCGGTAATTGAGCAACCTTGTGCGGGAGAAGCCCCCGTAGTCTCTAAATCTAAAACAATGAAAGTTACATCCTTAAGTAAATTCCCAATGTCGCTAAACCCAGGTTGCCAATTATCTGCCGGCGGACCGAAATTCGAACGGGAGATATTTGGTATTACAGGTGACATGGCTAAAGGCTAAGGCAGAGCACTGTCATTTCCAGCGATTTCCCACGGCAATAGTGTGAAATCACAGAAACTTTAGAGTTTGGGTTGAGAGTTTCTTGCCACGCCATTAGCTTGCGAAACTTGATTGAAATGTAGTGGGCGATAAGGTTGCGACCACATCAATCCCTTACAAAAGGGCTAATTCAGTTAAATCAGGAGGCGCTTTGAAAAAGTCATTAAAGTTAATGGCGGTTGTTGCATCTCTAACACTTATTACAGGTGTTGCAGTTGCTCCCGCATCACAGGCAGCAAAAATTAAACTTTGTCTCGCACTAGATACTGGTGGCGTAGACGATCGTTCATTCAATCAAGGTGCATGGGCCGGCGCGCAAGCCTCAACTGTTTCAGTTGCTGAATACCTACCAGCTTCATCATCTGCAGATTTCGCACCAAACATCAAGAAGTTTGTTGACAAGGGCTGCGATCTAATCGTTGGCGTTGGCTTTGCTATTTCAGCAGAAATCGTTAAGTCTGCAAAGGCAAATCCAAAGATCAAGTATGCAGTCGTTGATGATGCAGGACTAGATTGCGATGCAAACTGGAATTGCACAGCTGTTCCAAACGTTAAGGGCTTAACATTCAAAACTGACGAAGCAGCATTCATGGCAGGTTATCTTGCAGCTGGCATGTCAAAGACTGGCAAAGTTGCAACTTATGGTGGCGCTCCATATCCAACAGTTACAATCTTTATGGATGGATATGCTCGCGGCGTTGCTTACTACAACAAGCAAAAGGGCAAGAACGTAAAGGTTCTTGGCTGGGATCCAGCAAATCCAAAGTCTGGAACATTCGTTGGTAACTTCTCAGATCAGAACAAGGCGCTAACGATTTCTAAGGGCTTTGAACAACAAGGCGCTGACGTAATCCTTCCGGTTGGTGGAAACCTCGGAGCTCCTTATGCAGCAGCATCAGAGAAGAGCAAGAAGTCACTTACTATCTGGGTTGACTCAGATGGTTACGGTCTTCTAACTGCTGGAAAGTCAATTCTTCTTACAACAGTTGTGAAGGAAATTGGCGCTTCTATCAAGTCTGTAGCAGCTGATGTTGCTTCTAAGAAGTTCACCGGTAAGGCATACTCTGGAACACTTAAGAACAAGGGTGTTTCAATTGCTCCATACCATGACCTGAATTCAAAGGTCCCAGCAAAGCTTAAGAGTGAAATCCTGAAGATCAAGAACGAGATCATTGCAGGAACACTTAAGGTTGATGCATAAATAAAACCCACTTAAAACAGGAGGCGCCGGAATATCGGGCCTCCTGTTTTTTTGCCATTAAATCGCTAGGATTCTGATGTGTCTCTAGAGCTTCGCGGAATCACCAAAACTTTTGGTTCATTCACCGCCAACGATTCTATAAATTTAAAGGTTGAAACTGGAGAAATCCACGCAATCCTTGGTGAAAATGGCGCCGGAAAATCAACTCTGATGAATATTGTTTATGGGTTATTGAAAGCCGATAGTGGCGAAATCCTGGTTGATGAGAAAGTAATAAACATATCTGAACCAAGCGACGCCCTAAATGCGGGAATCGGAATGGTTCACCAGCATTTTATGTTGATTCCAGTTTTCACAGTTGCGGAAAACATTGTTCTAGGACACGAAAAAACTAAGAAGCTTGGCGTATTGGATATCGCAACTGCGCGCGAAGCTATTAAGAAAGTATCCAAAGATTTCGGTTTCGAAGTAGATCCAGATGCAATAGTCGAAAATTTACCGGTCGGAATTCAGCAAAAAGTGGAGATTATCCGTGCTCTAATTTACGAGGCAAGAGTTCTGATTCTAGATGAACCTACAGCGGTGCTTACTCCGCAAGAGACTGATGAACTGCTAAAAACTATGCAGG
>WLCY01000139.1 GCA_009705075.1 Actinomycetota bacterium | reverse complement strand
TTTGCCGCTGAAGATTTAACTATTTTATTAATTGGCCACGAAGGCCACGAAGAGGTTGAAGGAACTGCAGGTGAAGCGCCAGAAAATGTAATTTTGGTTGATGGTATAGATGGAATTCCAGATATCAAAGTCCCGGATGAGAACAAAGTTGCTTGGCTATCACAGACAACGCTGAGCGTTGACGAAACTTTGATAACTGTTGCAGCGCTAAAAAAGAGATTTCCAAATCTAATTGATCCACCGAGTGATGACATCTGTTATGCGACCCAAAATCGTCAAGTTGCAATTAAAGATATTGCTCCTCAAGCAGATTTAGTCTTGATTGTTGGCTCCAAGAATTCTTCCAATTCAGTTCGATTAGTTGAAGTTGCCCTGGAGTATGGAGCTAAAGCTGCCTACTTAATTGATTACGCAGCAGAGGTTAAGGATGAATGGTTTGACTCGGTTGGAATCATCGGAGTATCAAGTGGCGCTTCAGTTCCCGAGATC
Organism: Actinomycetota bacterium; assembly: GCA_009705075.1. GTDB lineage: Bacteria > Actinomycetota > Actinomycetes > Nanopelagicales > Nanopelagicaceae > AAA044-D11. Next base: position 2,815 of record WLCY01000139.1, on the reverse strand, counting down.
TTGGTTCAGGATTTACTTAAGGATTTGGCTGTTCGGGGATACAGCGATGTTGAAACAATTACTGCAACCGAAGAACATCTCTTATTTGCTATTCCACAAGAGCTTCGCAAAGAGCTAAAGGCTGCGCAGAAGCAGTAGCTATTTTCTTGAGTATTTGCGCATAAGTGCAAAGTGCGCGGCCCAAGCGATAACCGCTCCGGATATCAACCAGGGAGCAACAGCCGAGAGCGCTGAAACAAGTTCAAGGCCAATCTTAGAAATTGAAAATCCAGTTCCGCCAAACGTTGCCATCAATATCAAAGTGGAGATAAGTAGTGCAATCGGTGGATTTACCGCATTGGTAAATGAAGTTCCAGGGCGTCCTAGGTAGAGCCCACCCAAGAACGAAACTAGAACAGCTAAGCCAGTAAAGAATCCAACTTTGGTGAAGTTATATTCAAAAGCTTCAAAGAGAAAGATCAGCAGAAATTGCAGAACAACTATTCCTGGGACTTTTAACCCTGGCCCCTTAACTGCTTTGGCTCTAACTGCATCCATTGTCTGACTCAACTCTCATCCTCGTTATCTGAAATCTCTTCTACCTCAATGAAATCTTCTGGCGCATCCAAGGCTAATTTACTCTCCAGGATTCGCAAATTTTCGGAGACTTCTGGGAAAGCTTTTAGCGGTTTTCCGGAGACATCAAGTGACTTCATCTTTTTTGCTGCGCTAAGAACAGTGGTTTCGGCAGTTGGAATCATTTCGTTATATGCCTTCAAGGTGCTCTTTAACCGATCGCCAACTGTAACAATCTTGTCATGCAGCGAAGAGATATCGCGCAGGAACTTAACTGCCAGGCTCTGAATCTCTTCAGCATTTGCTGCTACTCGATTGCGGCTAAATAGATAGCCAACAGTGCGAAGGAGCGCCATCATTGAAGTCGGCGTAGCAATAGTTACGCCAAGGCGGAATGAGGTTTCGAGAAAATCTGGAATCGCTTTTACCGCTTCGATGAAGATGGCATCAATCGGCGCATAGAGGATTACGAAATCTGGTGAAGGTCCACGTTCAGCATAATTTCGTTTTGAGAGCGCCTGGATATGTGCCAGCAAATCTTTAGAATGCTCTACCAATAATTGTTTGCGCAGAACATCATCTTCAGTTTCAAAGGCTTCGTAGAATCTTTGGAACGGAAACTTTGAGTCAATATAAATTACGCTGCCACCTGGCATGTTAATTGTTACATCAGGAATTGCGCCAGATTCGCCAAGCTTTTCAGATGCGGACTGTCTAGTGAAATGTTCGTTCTCGATTAAGCCAGCACTTTCCAATAACTTTTCAAGATGAGCTTCACCAAATTTTCCACGAGTCTGCGAACTTGCCAGCGCACCAGCGATTGCTCGAGTCTGCTTAACTAAATTCTCATTATGTGAAGCCATTGATTTAACTTGTTCGGTAATCTCAGTTTCGGCGCGAACTCGTCGCAAATCTGCTGCACCAGCCGCCTCTGTTAATTTTTCAACAGTCTTCTTCATAGTTTCTAATTCATCAGTTAATTTAGTTGCCGCAGCGGTTGAGCTCTTCTCGCGATCCAACTGCTCTTTAAGATCTTTAATCAGCGGATTATCTGAAGAATCCGAATTAGATCTGCCACTTTTTACGAGAAATCCAATGAGAATTCCGAGGACCAACCCGATTATTACGCCCAAAATTACATCCATGCCCGTATCGTGGCAGGAAGCACCGACAAAGCCCCGTAGGCTCTACTCCTTGTGAGCCTCTCTATTGGAATCGTCGGACTGCCAAATGTGGGCAAATCGACCCTTTTTAACGCTCTGACCAAGAACAACGTTCTAGCCGCGAACTATCCCTTCGCGACCATTGAACCAAATGTTGGAATGGTTGGAGTCCCAGATGACCGCCTGCCAAAACTTGCAGAGATCTTTGGCTCCGAAAAAATCTTGCCAGCCGTTGTTTCGTTCGTAGATATCGCCGGAATTGTTAAAGGCGCATCTGAAGGCGCTGGACTTGGAAATAAGTTTCTTGCAAATATCCGCGAGACCGATGCTATCTGCCAAGTAATTCGAGTATTCAACGATGAGAATGTTATGCGTGAAGGTGAACGTGCTGCGGCATTTGTTGATCCCGCATCCGATATCGAAGTTATCAATACCGAACTTGGACTTGCAGATTTACAGACTATTGAAAAGGCGCTGCCACGTTTAGAGAAAGAGGTGCGCATTAAGAAAGAAGTTGCACCGATCCTTGAAGCGGTAAAGCAGGCGCAAGAAATCTTAAATGACGGAAAATTACTTTATGGTTCGAAAGTTGATTTAACTTTAATCGCCGACCTGCACTTAATGACTGCAAAGCCATTCCTATATGTTTTCAATGTTGATGCCGCCGAACTTTCAGATCCAGATCTTCGCACGAAATTAGCAGCAATGGTCGCGCCATCTGAAGCCATCTTCTTGGATGCAAAGACCGAAGCCGAACTTGCTGAACTCGATGATGCAGATGCGATGGAACTTTTATCTGCAATCGGTTTGGAAGAACCAGGCTTAGCAACATTAGCCCGAGTCGGATTTAATACTTTAGGTTTGCAAACTTATTTAACAGCGGGTCCAAAAGAAACGCGCGCTTGGACAATTCATAAGGGAGATACTGCTCCAATAGCAGCTGGTGTGATTCACACCGATTTCCAAAAAGGTTTCATTAAGGCCGAAATCGTTGCATTTAACGATTTAGTTGATGCAGGTTCAATGGCGGAAGCCAAAGCCCGCGGCAAGGTTAGAATGGAAGGCAAGGAATATGTAATGTCCGATGGCGATGTAGT
>WLCY01000138.1 GCA_009705075.1 Actinomycetota bacterium | reverse complement strand
CAGTAAAACTCTTATCGTGGTCGGGACCAGATTCTGTTATTTCATATTCCGGAGTTCCCAGTCCGCGCGCTGCACATAGTTCTTGAAGGGCGGTCTTGCTATCTATTCCGATACCTTGAGCATTTGCCGATTCGATTGAAGGTCTAAACCATTTGAGGATAATTTCTTGAGTTTTTTCAAATCCTAAATCCAAATAGATTGCGCCAACTAACGCTTCAAATGAATCTGCGAGAATTGAGTTTTTATCGCGGCCACCAGTTGTCTCCTCGCCTTTACCGATTCGCAGGTATTGGCCGAGCTCTAACTCTCTTGCAATCTGGGCAAGTGCCCTCATATTTACGACACCGGAACGAAGTGGCGAAAGTCGGGACTCATCTAGATCTGGAAATTTGGTATATAACTCTTCAGTTACTACTAACCCGAGAACGCTATCTCCGAGAAATTCAAGGCGCTCATTTGTGGGAAGGCCACCAAATTCATATGCATACGAACGATGGGTTAGTGCAAGTTCTAGCAAATCACTTGAAACTGAAGTTCCAAGTGCTGCAATCAAACGATCGTACAGATTAAACCTCTACTACTTGGCGTGAGTTATAAGTACCGCAAGTTGGGCAAGCTGTGTGTTGCAACTTTGGTTGTTGGCACTGCGCGCAATTAGCAATTGCTGCAGGTGTTGTTTTCCATGAGCTACGACGATGACGAGTGCGTGAGCGAGACATCTTTCGCTTTGGTACTGGCACTTTAGGCACCCCTTTTTACTAATAAATTCATTACTTGAAGATGAATTACTGAAGGCGTAAGTATCCCTCAAACCTGCTGATATTCAAAAACGAGGATTAAGCGCCCGTTGGGGGCTGGGTTCCACCCCAGTTCTCTAATCCGGCCCAGCGGATATCTACTGGGGCATGAGCATGGTCCTCCGGAAGCTCGATCCACTTGATGCCGCAATCTGGGCAAAGTCCCGGGCAATCTGGTGAGCAGAGCGGATTAATCGGAAGATTCAAAATTATTGCATCGCGAATTGGACCATCTAAATCAATCATCTCGCCATCCATTTGGCGCACTAAATCTTCATCTAAATCTTCTTCATCGCTTTTCTGCGGCCGTTTCTTACCTGGTTTATTCTTCTTGCGAGCCTGTCTCGGATCTTCTACATACTCATAGAGTTCTTGAAAGCTCTCATCTACGCCATAAAACACCGCATCGAGACAGCGACCACATTCACCGCTTGCTTCAGTTCTTACAGTTGCGGTTGCAAGAATTCCCTCTGCTACAGATTCAATCCGAAGGTCAATATCAATTGGTTCATCTGCAGCGATGGAGAGAACTTCAAAGCCGAGTTCCTCATGCGAATCAATTGTTAACTCATACTCCCGCATCTCACCAGGGCGGCGCGGTAAATCATGAGTGTTAAAGAGGAAGGGGTTTTTAGCCATTTATGACTTACTTATCGCCCAATTCTGAGAGCGCAGATTTAACATCCACGCCGGCGAGTTGATCGCGGCCGCGATTAACTACTTCCATAGTTTTATGAAGGATAACTTCCAGCGTTGCTAGTCTTGAATCCACATAAGCATCAATTTCATTTTGTTGCTGCAGTGATTGTTCTGCAACTTCATCGAGAATTCTTCGGGCTTCACTACGGGCCGCCGTAACAATTTCAGTTTGAGAAATCAGCGCTTCAACTTCTTCGCGCGCATGTGCGATTATTTGATCAGCTTGAACTCTAGCTTCTTCAATTACTGCTTCATGATCTCTCACTATTTGTTGCGCACTCGCTAAATCTGAAGGGAAGGCGGCTCTTGCGCTATCTAGAAGTTCGAGAATTTCGCCACGATGGAGTACGCAACTTGCTGAGAGTGGAACACCGCGGGCCTCTTCCACCATTGAAATTGCTGTTTCTATTCGCTCTATAACTTCCATACCTATCTCCTTTATTTTCCAGCCAAACGGCTTTTCAACCGCTCTAAAAGTATTGCAGGGATATAACTTGATACATCGCCACCGTAACTGGCGATCTCCTTTACAAGTGAGGATGATAAAAATGAATGTGCTGGCGCCGTTGATAGGAAGAGAGTCTCGACTCCTTGAAGTTGAAGATTGACTTGTGACATTTGAAGTTCATAGTCGAAGTCGGTAACCGCTCGTAAGCCCTTAACAATTATCGCGATATCGTTATTTTTGCAGTAATCAACTAGCAATCCAGACCACGAATCAACTTTCACATTTGGATATTGAGAGGTGACTTCCCTGGTCATCTCAATCCGTTCCTCTACAGTGAAAAGAGTCTTCTTCGTCTGATTAACCATCACGGCAATCGTCACTTCATCAAAAATAGAGCTCGCCCGCTTGATGATATCTAAGTGACCAAGAGTTATGGGATCAAAAGTCCCGGGGCATACGACGCGCTTCACGGCAAAACGCTAGCAGAATACCCACCATAGAAGATACTTCCCTGCCCATATGAGCGGACTTTCTCTTCAATAAATGGTTCTGGCCAAGCGAATTGTGCCTTCTTGGTCTCGCGCTCTATCGCAATAATTCCATTTCGCTTCAGCAAATTATTTGAATTAATTTCAGTTAATATTTTTTCAATCTCACTATTCGCTAAATCGTAAGGCGGATCCATAAATATGATGTCGAAAGAAATCTGATGAGGGGTGGCCACAAATCGTTCTGCAGTAGATGTAATCACTGTGAATTTTCCACTTGGATTAGAGACTAGTTCAAAGTTCTTAGCCGCAATCCCTGCAGTTGGTGAATGATCTTCGACTGAATAGACATTGGCAGCGCCACGTGAAAGTGCCTCTACTCCTACGGCACCTGAACCAGAGAATAAATCTAAGAAATTTAACTCACTCATGGAACCAAATTCAGAATCTAAAGAGGAGAAAAGACCTTCTCGAGCGCGATCAGATGTGGGCCGAGTTTTACCGGTAGGCGAAAACAAAGTCTTCCCCTTGCTGCTCCCGGCAATAATTCTCATTGGTGAACCGTAACGCGCTAACCCTTATCTAAGAAAGCGGACCGCTCTTCCTCTTTCAAAATACCTACCTGGGCCGCTAACGCAGGATACTTTGCCAATTTAGGATCGGCTTCAATCAAATTTGTTGCTACTCGTCTCGCCTGTTCTATAAGTTCTTCATCTCGTAAAACTCGCAGCAGTCGCAGATGGGACTTCGTTCCAGATTGAGCACGTCCTAATACATCGCCTTCACGTCGTTGATCTAAATCAATTCTTGATAATTCAAAGCCATCTAAAGTTCCAGCTACTGCAGTAAGTCTTGCCATCGCAGGTGAATCCTCAACCGCACT
>WLCY01000137.1 GCA_009705075.1 Actinomycetota bacterium | reverse complement strand
TCGAAGAGCTCGGTTGGGAATGGACCGGAACCAACGCGAGTTGTGTAAGCCTTAACAATTCCAATTACGCGAGTGATCTTTGTTGGTCCAATTCCAGAACCAGTTGACGCACCGCCTGCAGTTGGATTTGATGATGTAACGAATGGGTATGTTCCGTGATCGACATCGAGAAGAGTTCCTTGGGAACCTTCTAGAAGTACGGTTTTGCCTGCCTTTAACGCTTTATCTAGAAGCAGCGCGGTGTCTGTTACATATGGCCGCAAGATTTCGGCATAGGCCAAATATTCAGCCAAGACTTCTTCAATCTCGATACCTTTGCGATTGAAAACTTTAATTAAAACTTGGTTCTTATCGCGAAGTGCGCCTTCAATTTTTTGACGCAGGATTGAAGGATCAAATAGATCTTGCACGCGAATTCCAATGCGATTTATTTTGTCGGCATAAGCTGGCCCGATTCCGCGACCTGTTGTTCCGATCTTTGAATTACCTAGGAAGCGCTCTGAAACTTTATCGATGGTGCGGTGATAAGGCGTGATCAAATGTGCGTTGGTGCTTATCTTTAACTTTGAAGTATCGATACCGCGTTCGTTCAAACCCTTGATTTCTTCAAGTAGAACAGATGGGTCAATTACAACACCGTTGCCAATTACTGGAACCACGTTCGGTGACAAGATTCCAGATGGTAATAAGTGCAAGGCATATTTTTGATCACCGATTACAACTGTGTGGCCGGCATTGTTTCCGCCTTGATAGCGAACAACATAATCAACGCGGTCACCAAGTAAATCGGTGGCTTTACCTTTTCCTTCATCGCCCCATTGGGCACCGAGCAGAACTAGAGCTGGCATTTAGGCCCGTAATGAAGTGCCGGTTGAACGGAGATCTTCGCAAGCAAGAACAACTCTTGCAGCAATACCGGCTTCTGCTGCTTTGCCCCATGCGCGTGGATCGTATGCCTTCTTATTTCCAACTTCGCCATCAATCTTTAGAACGCCGTCATAATTCTTCATCATGTGGTCAACGATTGGGCGAGTAAATGCATATTGGGTATCGGTATCGATATTCATCTTAATTACACCATAATCAAGGGCTTCGCGGATCTCAGAAAGTAATGAGCCTGAACCACCATGGAATACCAAGTCCATTGGCTTTGAACCAGCAGCAAGACCATGCTTTGCAGCAACGGCATCTTGAAGAGTTTTTAGAATTGCAGGTTGTAGAACAACGTTGCCTGGCTTGTAAACACCGTGAACGTTTCCGAATGTTGCCGCAACCATGTAGCGACCACGTTCGCCCATTCCCAGAGTTTCAACTGTCATAAGTGCATCTTCAGGTGTGGAATACAACTTTGCATCATGCTTTGCTTCGATGCCATCTTCTTCGCCACCAACAACACCAATTTCAATTTCAAGAAGAGTGCGAGCTGCAGCTGACTTTGTAATTAGCTCATCTGCGATTGACATGTTCTCTGGCATTGAAACTGCAGAGCCATCCCACATGTGTGAGTTAAACAATGGACCCTTGCCAGATTTGATTCTTTCGGCGCCGATATCAAGTAGCGGACGCATGAAGCCATCTAACTTTTCTACTGGGCAGTGATCGGTGTGTATTGCAATATTTACGTTGTAATTCTTCGCAACAATGTGTGCGTATTCGGCGAGCGCAACTGCGCCATCAACCATATTTTTAACTGTGGAACCTGAAAGGTATTCCGCTCCGCCCCAAGAGATTTGGACGATGCCGTCAGATTTTGCTTCTGCAAATCCACGAATTGCTCCGATTAACGTTTGTGATGATGAGACGTTGATTGCCGGATATGCAAAAGCTTTTGCTTTCGCGCGATCCAACATTTCGGCATAAATTTCCGGGGTTGCTATTGGCATTTTCTTCTCCCAAATCGAGTGGCTTATTACTAAGGCTGGCGTAAATCTCTGGCCGGGCACTTCGATGGGCTGCGGTGAGGCTTACGGCATATCCCACCACATTTTGGGGCGGATTGGAAAACCGTGCGCTTAGCGGCGCGGGTTAATGCATCCCAAGGAAGGTAAGTAGGTGATCTATGCCCATCACCCCGAGATTGCTGTGAAGGAACATTTTCCCAACCCTACCCAAAGCCTTGATAGCCATGGTCAGAACGTGCAGATTTGTGATTGTAGATATAAAGAATCCCAAGTGTTTCTCCTTAGTTAGTTAATCTGTTGAATTGTTTTGATTGCATGTGAAAGATAGAGAAATTGCCCGAATTTAATTGAGGAAGAAGAAAAAACTTGGACAAAGTTATGGTGTGCAAAACTCTTGGCTGGTAATCTTGAAAACATGACGACTCTTGAAAACCTTGGCTCCGAAGATCGCACATTTCCTCCGTCCGCCGAATTCGCTGGTGATGCAAATGCCAAAGCTGAGATGTATGTTCGTGCAAAAACTGATCGGTTAAAGTTTTGGGAAGAGGCTGCAGAGGCTCTGCATTGGGAGAAGAAATGGGACCGAGTTTTAGATTGGCAAATTCCATTTGCTAAGTGGTTTGTTGGTGGAAAAATAAATGCTTGCTACAACGCGCTAGACCGAAATGTTTTAGAAGGTCGCGGCGATCGAGTTGCATTTTATTTTGAGGGTGAACCTGGTGATACCCGCAAAATTACTTACTCTGATCTCTTGCGAGATGTTTCAAAACTTGCAAATGCATTAACTGAAATTGGAATTACTTCAGGGGACCGCGTTGCAATTTATATGCCGATGATTCCTGAAGCTGCAATTGCAATGTTGGCTTGCGCGCGAATCGGGGCCATGCACTCAGTTATCTTTGGAGGCTTCTCAGCTGATGCAGTCACGGTTCGAAATAATGATGCCCAAGCAAAATTAGTTATCACTGCTGATGGCGGCTTTAGAAAAGGTGCGCCATTTGCCCTTAAGCCAACGGTTGATACTGCACTTGAAAAATCGCCGACGGTTGAGAAGGTCTTAGTTGTAAAGCGCACGGGCCAGGAAATTACGATGAAAGATGGTCGAGATATTTGGTGGCATGACATCGTTGATCGCCAATCAGATAAACATGTTGCTCAAGGTTTCGATAGCGAGCATGGCTTATTTATTCTTTACACTTCAGGGACAACTGCAAAGCCAAAAGGTATTTATCACACGACCGGTGGCTATTTAACGCAAGCAGCATTTACCCACAAAATGGTCTTTGATTTAAAGCCAGAGACAGATGTTTATTGGTGCACTGCCGATATTGGTTGGATTACCGGCCATTCATATGTTGTTTATGGTCCGCTGATAAATGGCGCGACTCAAGTTATGTATGAAGGAACTCCAGATACAC
>WLCY01000136.1 GCA_009705075.1 Actinomycetota bacterium | reverse complement strand
TTAATGCAAGAGAGTGCATTTCATTACCGACACATGCCAAGAGGACTGGTCTGGAATTCTTGGGTTTAATTACATTTCCAAAATTTTCACTCAGAATTTTTCGGATGATCTCACTCACAAAATGCTCAACTTCAATTCCCGTTCCTGTGCGAACCCACTCTTCGCCTATTTCATTTAGGAGAGGGGCCAGGACTTCAAGCCAAGTGGCTTCAACACCAATATCTGCTATAGATTTTCTAATCAATTTTTCAAACTTTAGCGAGTCCAATTTCAAGGCAAAACGGTGAAGTAGTGACACTAGATCGCTCTGGTCCTCAACGCTACGAAGTACTTCTTCGACCGCCTCTTGGCTCTTTTTCAAATCTAGTTTTAGCGCTTTATGTGCCGCATCTTTTGGTGCGACTCCAGCAACTATCAAGCGAACCATTGCAGTTAGTCGAATCAAATCGGTTGCTGAGTATTTTCGGTGCGTGCCGATACTGTGCTTACTTGGGCCTATTCCATACCGGCGATCCCAGGTACGAAGCGTGGCTGGGGCGATTCCAAGTTTCCGGGCAACAGCTGCCACGGTTAGGGAATCATCAGGCTCCAAAGCCTCAAGAGCGCGAGTCATGAGGTAATTCTCACCGCAAGTAGTGAGGAGCGCCACCTGAAAACGCTTCAAAATCGGTTCAAATTAGCCCCAAATAGTTGAACAACTTATGGCGCGGTTGTAGTATCCAAACCACGAAATAGCGATTCACCAAGGAGTTCACATGACAGCACAGGCTCAGCCAAGGCCCATCGCCTCTGATTGGGAGTGGCAAGAATCTGCGGCCTGCCGTGAACTTCCAACTGAGATGTTCTTTTATACAGATGGTGAACGTGGCCCACGCAGAAAGAATCGCGAGAACGCAGCAAAGGCAATTTGTGCATCCTGTCCGGTATTGCAGGCATGTAGAAAGCAGGCACTAACACTTGCCGAGCCTTATGGAATTTGGGGCGGACTTACCGAAGAAGATCGTCAAGCAATCTTAAGCCGCAATCAAAAGATTGGTAGCGAATCTTTTTCTACCGCTTCTTAATTAGCGAGTGGCCCTAACAAAAATCCACGCAACCGTGACTCTGGCTTTCCTTGGCCACTGTGTTTAGCCGAAAATTCTGCGCTTCCATCCGTGCCACACAATGCACGAATCACACTAGATCCACCTGGGTGCGAATTTATCCAACTTGTTAAATCATAAACGCTTCCATTTATCACAGACCAACAACTCGTGGCACTGTTATTGGCCCGGACTTTCTCCATGGTGTATCCAGATGGAGTTGCTTTTGCTGTTGGTGATGAGGTTGGAGTTGAAGACGCGGTTGGCTTAGGCGTTGCTACAGCTCCCCTAAGTACTTCACCCATAATCTCTTTCTCGCCGACCGCAATTGTTATCGCTGCTTTGCTTTTTGAAGTGATTGCAAATTCATACACGCCGCTTTGCGCTACGGCGTTATAGCGACCAAGATACAAATAATTTACTTTGCTATATGGCTCATAAAACTTTGTTCGCTCATTTATCTTCATGGTGACTTTAGATCCTGCAGGATCGGTAATGACAAGAACTGGTAATGCCCTGACTTGCAGACTCGTCTCCGGTTTCTTATCAACAATTAAATATTGAACAGAGAGCGCATCGCCCGCCTTAAATTGAGCGCGAAATGCCTTCTTCTGCCCCGCTTTTGAGAACTTGGCTCTGATGGCAAATGAAACAGTTCCGTCAACTAGCAATGGACCCTTTGTTGCTGTTGTATCAGAATCCAATAAGACAACTGGCTGATGGGCATGGGCAACCCCACTGCCAATTAGTACAAATGAGAGCAAACCAAATAGTAATTTACGCATTGGCAGATAATACCTTGAACTAAATGCGAGTTAAATTCCAAGCCCGCACGCCGCCAACTATTCCGGCTGCGTTTGGAACTATCACAACATCATCGCCGAGAAGTTCGAGTACTTCTGGTCTAATACGGCGCGCATTTCCGCCACCTAAGTAAAGACGGTCCCAGTGAAATACCGGCCTTAAATCTGTAACCATTGCGCGGATTCGGCGAGACCAGAATGAATCTCCAAGTCTGCGGCGTTCGTGCTCGCCAATCCATTCATCATAAATAGTTGAGCGGCGAATTGGTGCATGTGAAAGTTCGATATGAGGTGCAAGTTTTCCACCATCAAATACTGCGCAGCCAAGGCCAGTGCCAAGTGTAAGAACTACTTCAAAGCCCGAGCCGGCAACAACACCAGCACCATGAACTTCAGCATCATTTAACATCAAGGTTGGAAGCTTAAAAGTTTCTTCAACTAAGCTTCTAAAATCTAAACCCTTCCAGGCGTAGAACAATTCTGGATCGACCTTCGTTCGCGGTCCTTTTACATTCACGTAATGCGGGGTATTCACGACGACGCCATGACGGACCATCCCTGGAAATCCAACAGTTATGCGATCGGCTTTAGGAAGCTTGGAAGCAATCTCTTTAAAAACATTAATCAAATCTGCTGGGGTAAGTGGATAAGGGGTTGGCACCGCAATCGCTGGTGCATGCATCGTGCCATCTTCATCAAGCACGGAGGCTTTAATGCTCAAGCCACCACAATCAATGCTCAGCGTCATAGTTGGGGAAATTGCCATGTGCTAATTAAACCAATAAATAAGGCCCCACACTAATAAAAGTGTGAGGCCCTAAATTTCAAGCGTTAATTAGTGAGAATGTCCGCCAGGTCCATGGCTGTGGCCATTTCCATTTCCTTCATCCTTCTTATCTTCTGGAGTCTCAAAAACAAGAGCTTCAGTCGTAATGAACATAGCTGCGATTGAAGCTGCATTTGCAAGTGCAGAACGAGTAACTTTGACTGGATCGATTACGCCGACCTTAACTAGATCTTCGTAAACTTCAGTTCCAGCATTAAAGCCTTCATTCGCCTTCATTGTGCGAACTTTCGCAACAACGACATAACCTTCATGGCCAGCATTTTCTGCTATCCAACGAAGCGGTTCATCGCAGGCTTTGCGAACTAGGCGAACTCCAACAGCCTTATCGCCTTCAAGTCCAAGATCTTGATCGAGCGCTGATGCAGCGTGCACAAGTGCGGCGCCACCACCAACAACGATTCCCTCTTCGACAGCAGCACGAGTTGCAGAGATTGCATCTTCAAGACGGTGCTTCTTCTCTTTTAATTCAACCTCAGTGTGTGCGCCAACTTTGATTACGCAGACGCCACCAGCAAGTTTTGCAACGCGCTCTTGTAGCTTTTCGCGATCCCAATCAGAATCAGTGCTCTCAAGTTCATTGCGAATCTCTTGAACTCTGGCTGAAACTTG
>WLCY01000135.1 GCA_009705075.1 Actinomycetota bacterium | reverse complement strand
TGATTGAGGATCCGGTGGAATATTCATCTGCAATTTGAACCCAAGAGAATTCCGTGGTGCTCCATAACGTGAACTCTTCACCGATTCTAGAAAGGTGAACACCGAGCATCGCCATTACGAAGAGCGCCTCTGCTGCAAAGTCCCGATCGCTGACGGCATCAATACTGTTCGCAATCACGCCATCGAATCCCAAGTTTTGTGCACTGATTTCTGGATTAGGTTGCAACCCGCTCCCCGAAAGTGCGCCTGCGCCCAATGGTGAAGCGCTATTGCGAACCAACCAATCCCCTATTCGATCGAGGTCACGAAGAAGTGCTTGTGAATGCTTTGCTAATTCATGGCCAAAAACTATTGGCTGTGCATGTTGAAGGTGCGTGAAACCAGGGGCGAAAACTTCCAAATTTGTTCTGCTCTGCTTATTGAATGCCTCTACTAAATTTACAGTCAGTGAGGCAATGTCTAGCAAATGATCGATTAGATAAAGCTTAAAATCAGTAACTACTAAATCATTTCTAGATCGCCCAGCCCGAAGCGCGCCACCAATCGCGCCAATTTTCGCAATTAATCCACGTTCGATAGCGCTGTGAACATCCTCATCCGAATCATCGTAAGAAAACTTCCCGGTCATAATCTCGTTACCTAGCGCCTTTAAACCAGCGCGAATTACTTCGCCATTGCCATTAGGAATAACACCACTTTGAATTAAGCCATCAAGGTGAGCCAAATTAACTCGAATGTCGTAAGGCGCTAGACGCCAGTCGAAGTCAACACTTCTAGATAGCGCTGCAACTGAATCTGCAGGACCGCTCGCAAATCTTCCGCCCCAAAGTGCCATCGTCTACTTCCTCTTCCCTTTAGATCCAGATGCATAACTCAAAATTGTTTTTGCAAGTTCGGCGCCACCATTTGCAGTTTTAGAAACCACGAGAACAGTATCGTCGCCAGCAATTGTTCCAATTGCACTTTTCAGTGCACCGTTTAGTGAATTTCTATCTATGGCACTTGCCAACAATTGGGCCCCTCCGGGCGGAGTTCGCACGACAGCTAGATTGCCGCTAGCAGTGACGCTCATAATTAAACTTGCCGCGTTCGTGGACTTTAACCCAGTTTCATCGGCGATTACATATTGGAATTCACCACTTGCATCACGTACTCGAGTAGCGGCTAAATCCTCTAAATCGCGACTTGCCGTTGCCTGGGTTACTTTTATCCCCTCGCGTGCAAGAAGTTTTACGAGATGCGTCTGCGATTCAACGCCACCTTGCCTAATTAACTTAGCTACCAAAGTTCGACGTTGGCTTGAGCTAACTTGAGTTTTAGCGTTCATGTGTAGTGGCCACCTTTCTAAATATTTCCAGAAATCTAGTAATTTGTTCGTCAGTAATAATCAAGGGTGGCGCGATTCGAATTACGGAATCCGAAGTTGCGTTAGCTAGTATTCCTGCCAATTGCAATTGGGAGACGAAATCTTTAGCCACCGCATGTTTCAGGACAATTCCTAGCAGCAAGCCAGAACCTCTAACCGATTGGACTATAGGGCTTTTTGATATCTCAAGCTTTAAGGTAAGTTCAAGTGACTTGATTCTCGCGAGTAAATTCTCTTTCTCTAGAACATCTATTGCCGCCAACGCAGAAGCGCAAGCCATCGGATTGCCACCGAATGTGCTGCCGTGAGAACCTGGCTCGAAAGAATTTGCACAATCACCAATTGCAATCATTGCTCCCAGTGGTAGTCCACCACCAAGACCTTTAGCCAATGTGATCACATCTGGGACAACTCCCTCACCTTCATAGCCAAACCATTCGCCGGTTCTACCCATTCCAGTTTGCACACAGTCCAGCGCCAGTAGCACGCCATGCTTGCGAGTTAATTCGCGAAGTTCTCTTAAGTAACCAAAGTCAGGAACAACAACACCGTTTTCACCTTGGATCGGTTCGACTATGACCATTGCAACTCTCTTATTGATTGCCTTCTTCGCCGCGGGCAAGTCATTGAACGGAATAAATTTAACGCCCTCAACTAATGGCAGAAAAGGATCACGTTTCGCTATCTGACCCGTGAGCGACAGCGCTCCCATTGTTCGACCATGAAAAGAACCGATCGTTGATACTACTTTTTTGCGTCCAGTAAGTCGGGATAATTTAAAGGCTGCTTCGTTCGCTTCCGCACCAGAATTACAGAAGAAAATTCTTGCGCTTGATTCCCCTGTTAGCGCTTTCAACTTCTCGGCTAATTCGAGGCCACGTGGATGCGCATACAGGTTACTAACATGACCTAATTCGTTTACTTGGGCGGTTATCGCTGCGACAATATTTGGATGAGCATGACCAAGAATATTTGTAGCAATCCCTCCCAGAAAATCTAAATATTCCTTTCCTTGTGCGTCCCAAACAAGTGCGCCTTTGCCTTTAACCAAAGAAATTGTTGGAGCGCCGTAATTATTTTGCAGGGCTCCTTTCCAACGCTCTTGAACCTCGATTCTGTCAGCCATTTATGGGACCACCAATGTGCCAATTTCACCTGAGTGCGCTGCCGTAAGATTATTGATAATTCTTCCATCGAATATTCGAACCGATTTTGCGCCAGAATTAATGGCGTTAATTGCAGCGCTCGCTTTTGGGATCATCCCACCAGTAAATTCTTTAGAAATTGCCGCTAGCTCATCTACGCAAATCGCATCTATCAAGGAGTTCTCGTCAGGCCAGTTGCGGAAAATGCCAGACACGTCGGTTGAAAACATAACAACTTCCGCTTTTAATGCGCCACCAATAGCGCCAGCGATTAAATCTGCATTCATGTTCAGCCCAACGCCATCGTGCGTAACAGCGATTGGAGAAACAACGGGAGTGATTCCCTTTTCTAAGAAATCATTCAATACAGACACATCAATCTTGGAAATTTCACCAACCAGTCCAAGTTCTGGATTACGAACTTCACCTCTGATCAAATTCCCATCTCCAGCTGAAATACCGATGGCATTGATGCCCTGAGCAACTAATTGATTGACCAAATTGCGAAGAACTTCACCACTCAACGTCCGTTGAACTACTGCGAAAACTTCCGGGGTAGTTTTCCGCAACCCCTTAACCATTTCACTTTTAATTCCGTGTATCTCGAGCTCTCGATTGATTTGTGGGCCACCACCGTGCACTATGACAATTTTCTCTCCAGATTTAATCAAGTCAGCGAGGAATTTAATCGCAGGATCGACAGCTAACCCTTCGGTAATTGCATGACCACCGTATTTGAAAACTATCATTACTTCACACTCAACAGCTCTAGCCCATAATCCTGCGAAAACCCAGACATTAAATTTGCATTCTGAACAGCCTGCCCTGCTGCCCCTTTACCTAAATTATCAATCGC
>WLCY01000134.1 GCA_009705075.1 Actinomycetota bacterium | reverse complement strand
TGAACTAGCTGATCTCGCGACAACCGATCTTGTAATTGCGAAAGCGGATAAGGCATTTCAAACTTGGCGCAGGGTAAATCCAGGTGATCGCGCAAGGTTGCTGCGTAATTTCGCAACTGTTGTTGATTCACATCTGGAAGAACTTGCTCAGATGGAAGTTTTAAATAGCGGTCACACAATTGGCAATGCGCGCTGGGAAGCTGGCAATGTTCGGGATGTATTGAATTACTACAGCGCTGCCCCAGAACGTTTATTCGGTAAACAAATTCCAGTTCCAAACGGAATTGATATAACTTTTAAAGAGCCACTTGGTGTAATTGGAATCATCGTGCCCTGGAATTTCCCAATGCCAATTGCTGGTTGGGGTTTTGGCCCCGCACTCGCAGCCGGAAATACCGTTGTGTTAAAACCGGCAGAGATAACTCCAATGACTGCGATTCGGTTAGGAGAACTTGCGCTCGAAGCAGGAATTCCTGAGGGCGTTTTCAATGTCATCCCGGGCAAAGGAAGCATTGTTGGTGAAAGATTTGTAACTAATCCCCTGGTTCGAAAAATAGTTTTCACCGGTTCTACATCAGTCGGTAAAGGAATTATGCGCGGTTGCGCCGATCAAGTTAAACGTTTAACTCTTGAACTTGGTGGCAAGAGTGCAAACATAATTTTTGCCGATAGCGATATTCAGAAAGCAGCGGCTAACGCACCTGGTGCAGTCTTTGATAATGCTGGCCAAGACTGCTGCGCTAGATCACGTTTACTTGTGCAAAGTTCGGTCTTTGATAAGTTCATGGCCGAATTTGAAACAGCAGTGAAGAAATTCCGAGTTGAGGATCCTGCCCTTGAAAGTGCTGAAATGGGTCCCCTTGTTTCTGCGACGCAGCTGGAGCGAGTAAAGGAATATGTTCCAAGTGGAACTCCAATAGCATTTCAGGGAACAAAACCAGAGGGTGCGGGATATTGGTTTGCGCCAACAGTTCTCCTTCCAAAAGATGTGAATGATCGCGCATATCGCGAAGAAATCTTTGGACCAGTAGTAAGCGTTCTACCTTTCGAAGATGAAGCAGATGCCATTCGAATCGCTAACGATTCCGAATACGGACTCTCTGGTTCAATCTGGTCACGCGATATTGGTCGGGCCATTCGCGTTTCAAGAGCAGTTGAAGCTGGAAACCTTTCAGTAAACTCAAACTCATCAGTTAGGTATTGGACCCCTTTTGGAGGATACAAGCAATCTGGACTTGGCAGAGAGTTAGGACCAGACGCACTTGATGCATTTACTGAAGTTAAAAATGTTTTCTTTGACACCCAAGAATAACTAGGAGAAAAAATGAAACGGTTACAAGATCGCGTAGCAGTCATAACTGGCGGTGCAAGTGGAATTGGCTATGCAACAGCCCAACGCTTTGCTGAGGAAGGCGCAAAAGTTGTCATCGTAGATTTGAATGAAGAAGTTGGTAATAAGGTTGCGAAAGAGCTTGGCGGAATATTTGTTAAGGCGAATGTAACCTCGGAAGAAGACGTTGCACGCATGTACAAAGTTGCCTTCGATGAATATGGCCGAATCGATATTGCATTTAATAACGCGGGCATCTCGCCGCCAGAAGATGATTCGATTCTTACTACAGGCATTGATGCATGGCGTTTGGTTCAGGAAGTAAACCTCACTTCGGTCTATCTTTGCTGCAAAGCCGTGCTGCCATACATGTTGAAGGCTGGCAAAGGATCAATCATTAATACGGCATCCTTCGTTGCCACAATGGCATCCGCGACCTCGCAGATTTCATACACCGCATCGAAAGGCGGAGTTCTTGCAATGACACGTGAGCTTGGTGTGCAATTTGCGCGTCAAGGAATCCGGGTTAATGCGCTCTCCCCTGGTCCAGTAAATACTCCACTGCTACAGGAGCTTTTCGCAAAAGATAAAGAGCGCGCGGCTCGTCGTTTAGTGCACATCCCAATCGGACGTTTTGCTGAAGCCAGTGAATTAGCCGCTGCCGTTGCCTTCTTGGCATCAGATGACTCTTCGTTTATTACAGCATCCAACTTCTTAGTTGATGGTGGAATAAGTGGCGCTTACGTAACTCCACTATCTGAATAAATATTATGTGTCGTCTAATGGGATTTGTATCTCCGACAGAGATCACTATTGAGGATATCGCCGGCGCGAATTTTGCCGAATTCTCTGGTCTATCGGAGAAACATCGCGATGGTTGGGGAATCGCAACTTCCTCAACAGGTAAACCTGCTGAACTCATCGTAGAAACACTTCCCGCAAAAAATAGCTATCGTTATTCACAACTCACATCGGAAGCACTATCTGATGGCGCTCTACTTCATCTTCGTTGGGCCACATCGGGACTGGCGGTCGTGGAAGGAAATACCCACCCATTTGAATACGAAAATATCTCCTTCATTCACAATGGTGGCATTACTCCACTAGATTCAATGGATAAGTTTATCGATGAAGATTTATTTAAGTTGATGCGCGGTAATACAGATAGCGAGAAATACTTTTATCTCCTAATTACTCAAATTCGTAAAAAAGGATTAATTGATGGAATAAAATCTGGGGTTAAATTGCTAAGAGATAACTGTAATTATTCCTCAATTAATGCCATGGTTTTAACTTCAGATGCTTACATTATTATCAATGAACATGACTCCGTTAAGCGGCCTAAAGGTGAACCCGAAGATTATTACGAGCTCTCCTACTGTAAAGATGAAAAAGGAATCTTGGTTGCATCTTCAGGGTGGAACCAAAAAAATTGGACCAAAATTGATAACCATAAAATTCTCGTTATTGATCGCAAATCCCTTGGACAAGAAATTCTAAGTATCTAGCTTATTTATTGAGTTATCTCACTCACAATTGTGCTATTGCGGAGTGTTCAATGCGACATTGAGTGCGAATTACGAAATACTTTCGCCATAATCCAAAAGCAAGATCACAAGGAGAAACCATGTCAAAAACAAAAATTGAGCTAGATGAAAACGGATTGGACCCCAATCGCTGGCGCGCACTTTTTGTTATTGCGATCGCCTCTCTTATGGTCGTATTGGATGCATCGATTGTAAATATCGCACTCCCAAGTGCCCAAGTCGATCTAAATATCTCTGATGCAAATAGACAATGGGTTGTTACTGCCTACTCACTTGCATTTGGAAGTTTGCTATTACTTGGCGGTCGAATCTCTGATTATGTCGGCCGTAAAAAGATTTTTATTGTTGGTTTAATCGGATTTGCTGCTGCTTCAGGACTTGGTGGCATCGCTTCTACTCAAGGTCTGTTGTTTGGTGCCCGCGCACTTCAAGGTGCATTCGGTGCACTCTTGGCTCCGGCAGCTCTTGCTCTTATCAATGTAACTTTCACAGTTC
>WLCY01000133.1 GCA_009705075.1 Actinomycetota bacterium | reverse complement strand
TTTCGCTAAATGTGAATGGAAAAGAGATTGGTACGCCAGGTGGCACAGGTGAAGTAGTTCACCTCTCATTTGGTCCAGCTAATTCAAATAACGGTTAAGCGCTCCTTAAAACATAACCCAATGTAAGATGGTGCAGATGAGCGCCGAGGGTGTAACAACACCTAAGTCCCGAACGGTCGCTCTGGTGACTCTTGGCTGTGCTCGAAATGAAGTCGATTCTGAAGAGCTGGCCGGTCGACTATCTGCAGATGGTTGGACCTTAGTCTCCGATCCAGCACTTGCTGAAGTAGCTCTAATTAATACTTGCGGCTTTATTGAAAGCGCAAAGAAAGACTCGGTAGATGCACTTTTAGAGGCCCACTCCCTGAAATCAAATGGTGTAACAAAAGCTGTTGTAGCTGTTGGATGTATGGCCGAGCGCTATGGCGATGAACTCTCTGACGCACTTCCCGAGGCTGATGCAATTTTAGGTTTTGATGATTACAAAGATATCTCTCTGCGATTGCAGACCATTATCGGAGGCGGATCTATCGCGGCACATAAGCCGAAAGACCGCCGATCACTTCTTCCAATCGCTCCAGCAGAACGCCAGAAACTCATTACTTCTATTTCAGATATCGAACCACTACAGCGGAAACGATTAGATAACGCACCAATTGCACCTCTTAAAATTGCCTCTGGCTGCGATCGCAGATGTTCATTCTGTGCGATTCCAATGTTCCGTGGCTCTTTTGTTTCAAGGCGTCCGACCGAAATCATTGATGAGGCGAAGTGGCTGGCCGAACAAGGTGTATCAGAACTCTTTCTAGTCAGTGAAAATACAACTTCTTATGGCAAAGATTTTCGAGATCTGCAAGTCTTGGAAAATATGCTGCCAGAGATTTCAAATATTTCTGGGGTCCAACGGATTCGCCTCTCTTACTTACAGCCAGCAGAGATGCGGCCCTCTCTTATTCAGGCAATGGTTTCAGTTCCTAAAGTCATGCCATATTTTGATCTATCTTTCCAGCATGCCAGCGCTACAGTCCTTCGTCGGATGCGACGATTTGGGGATACTGAATCTTTCCTACATTTGATTTCACAAATACGAGCGCTCTCACCTCAAGCAGGTATCCGCTCAAATGTCATCGTTGGTTTTCCAGGTGAGACTCAAGAAGAATTTGATGAGTTAATTAATTTTCTATCGCAAGCACGACTCGATGCCATTGGCGTATTTGGTTATTCTGATGAGGATAAGACGGAAGCGCTCTCACTTGAAGATAAAGTCGATCAGGATTTAATTAATTCGCGCGTGGAATTGCTCTCAAAATTGGTGGACGAATTCATAGCCCAACGCGCAGAAGAGCGCATCGGTGAACACGTTCGTGTTCTTATTGAAGATGAAGAAGGTCAAGAGGGACGTGCCGAACATCAAGGTCCAGAAGTAGATGGTTCTACCTTTATTAAGGGGCGAGCGAAATACAAAGTTGGCGAGTATGTCGATGCAGTTATTACGGAAACCAGTGGCGTTGATTTAATTGCGGTGCCACTATGAAGTATTTAAATCTTCCAAACACCTTGACGATTGCCAGACTTCTGGCGGTTCCATTCTGTTGTTATGCGCTCTTTAAAAATGGGGGAGATGACACGCTTTGGCGAGTCTTGGCTTGGACCGGATTTTTCCTTGTTGGTCTAACCGATTTCTTTGATGGCAGAATTGCCAGATCTCGCAAGCAGATAACTAGCTTTGGAACCTTTCTAGATCCAGTTGCTGACAAAGTTGCAATTGGCGCTGCAATGATTGGCCTTTCGATGCAGGGGAAATTGTGGTGGTGGGTCACGATTCTTATCTTGGTCCGTGAAATCTCGGTCACAATTCTTAGGTTAACTGTTATAAAAGACGGGGTAATTCCGGCAAGTAAAGGCGGAAAGTTAAAGGCAACCTTTCAGGGATTTGGAGTTGGTTTCTATATTTTGCCCCTCCCAACTTGGCTGCATATCCCAAGAGATGCCTTCATGGCGGTCGCGATTTATTTAACAATTACAACCGGATATGAGTACTTCAAGAGAGTTCTCAAGAGATGAAAACAGAGTTGGAATTAGCAACAGGGATAATTAAGCAATTAAGGAAATCCGGAAAGACAGTAGCGGTGGCAGAATCACTAACCGGTGGTGGGCTAGGTGCCGCACTTACCGAAGTTGCCGGCTCATCTGAAGTTTTTCTTGGTGGATTTACAACTTACAGCGATGTAAGTAAAAGTAAATTACTAGAAATTCCGAAGCGGTTAATCACTAAACACACAGCTGTATCCGAAGAGGTAGCTCGAGCAATGGCAGAAAACGTTCGCCAAATATTTAAATCTGATTTCGCAATTTCGACCACAGGAGTTGCTGGTCCAGGCAAGGCTTATGGGAAAAAAGCTGGCACGGTTTGGCTGGCAATAGCAAGCAAAAAAGAGACCATCGCTATTGAACTTGCGCTAGCCGGTGATCGCGCCACGGTAAGAAAAGCCACAATTGAGAGCGCTTTAGCCGCCTTTTCGCGTATCCTTATCCCGTGACTCTTCTTCGAACCCATATCGGTAGCACCTTGCGCCAAGCGCGTATTTCACAAGGTCGCACCCTTCGCGATGTTGCAAAAGCAGCACGTGTTTCATTGGGCTATTTATCTGAGGTTGAACGTGGTCAGAAGGAAGCTTCATCTGAACTATTGAATTCAATCTGCCAAGCTTTAGAACTTTCGCTACTGGAAGTTATCACTGATGTTTCAGTGGCAATTCGTGCAACAGAAGCTCCATCACTCAGCGTCGTAGAAGCCGCCGCTTAGCTTTTTAGCTAGCGACGATATTTTCGGATATTGGATAAAGCGATGACTGTGGCCCCAGCCCAACGTTCAAGAACAGCGATTCTTGCTGGCGCAAAAATTGTTATTGCGGAAGTGGGATCATATGAATCAAATATGGTCGATATCGCTGCGCGGGCTCAAGTCTCAAGAGCCACGGTTTATAACCACTTTGCAGATAAAGAAGAGATGATGTTTAGCCTTCTGGAATCTGAAATTCTGCGCCTTGCCGACCTAGCCAAGAGTTCACCAACCCCACAAGGTGCCTTGCAAATTCTCTCGGAAGAGATCTCGGGGGATAAGGCGCTACGAAAGATGACCGAGACCGACCCAGAAGATATCGCAGCATTTGTGACTATGGGAGAACACCCGCTCTGGGCCGTTGTACAAGAAGCGCTTACAAAGATTTTTGGGTTAAATAATTACAGCCTAGTTCTGCACTGGTTAATCGGTCAGATTGCATCACCACTTACTCAAGCAGAATCTCGCCATCAATCCGAACAAATCGCTAGATCTCTAGCCTCCTAAAGGTCTGCTAACTTGCGAATAACAGAGCTGC
>WLCY01000132.1 GCA_009705075.1 Actinomycetota bacterium | reverse complement strand
GCAGGAGTTAATTCATTCTCTTCGTCATCAACTAGACCGAGGAAGTTTGCTGCTTTTCTAAATGCATTAGCCATGTCCTAAGTTTAAGTTAACGATTATCTAACTCCCAGTATTTGGCTACCAATCCGGATATGTGTCGCACCTTGGGAAATTGCCGCTTCAAAATCGTTGCTCATTCCCGCCGATATTGCCGTTGCCCCTGGGAAGTTGTTTATAACTTCCTCCGAGATCTCCTTTAGTCGTTTAAAGGCAACTTCGGGCGCCTGTTCAAGAGGGGCTACGGCCATTAATCCACGGATCTCCAAATTTTCTAGCGTCGCCAGCTCCGAAATGAAGCTACCTAAATCTTCTGGTGCGACGCCACCGCGATTGGCTTGATTGGATAACGAAACTTGAATGAAGATATCTTTCTGGTCTACCAGTGAACTCAACTTCCGAGCATGCGAAATCTCATCGATTGAATGTATGACGCTCGCCCATTCTGCAATTGATTTCAATTTATTGCTCTGGATTTGGCCCTGAAAATGCCAGAGGCAATCCCCCGGCAACTCTGGAGATTTTAGGGCTCCTTCCTGATCCCGATTCTCACCAAAATTCCGAATACCAAGTTCATAGAGCATTTTAATATCACTGACTGGGAAGGTCTTAGTTACCACAATTAAGGTAATCGAATCCCAATCTCTGCCCGCACCTTCAGCCGCAACCTTGATACGTTCATTGATTCGCTCTAGGTTCGTAGCCAGCTCCAATTTGCGATTATTCACGTCATTCATATTACTCAAAGAACTATTACGCCCGCATTTCTACCCGTGTCGCCATCTCTGCGATACGAAAAATAATTTTTATTATGTGCAGTGCAAATATCAATACTCTGAACACCTACTCCTTTGTGCTCCAATTGAGACTTTGCGGCCGCTGACAGATTTAATTTACGCGAAGCGATTGTGGTAGCTAGTTCAGGTATCTGGGCTACTGCATCCAGGTACATCTCTGGGCTTACTTCATAGCAACTACCGCAAATTGCTGGTCCAATAGTTGCAGTCATATCATCTGCTCCGAGGATGCGCATCTGATCTACGGCCTTGGTGATAATTCCGTTTAGAACGCCTCTTCGACCAGCATGAATTGCGGCCACAATGTTTTTGCTTGAAATCAATATCGGCAGACAATCGGCAGCAAGAACAACTAAGGGCAATCCAGGTTCGCGAGTAATTAAGGCATCTGCAGTTATCGGAGAATCTGTTGCTCCGTCCACTTCCACCACTTGGTCTCCATGGACTTGATTCATAAATTTTGCGGATTTCTGACTTATCAATGCGCTGAGAATTTCTCGGTTTGATTGAACAACAGCGGGAGAATCACCAACATGATCTGCCAAATTTAACGACGCGTAAACTCCTTGCGAGATCCCACCTAAACGCGCAGTGAAGAGAGTTTGCGCCATTTGTGCCTACTTACTTCGGTAAGTTATTTCCCTACTTCATGAAATCTGGGATATCAATATCGTCTTCAGTGACCAAGTCTTCAAAGGTTATTCGCTTTCTCGGGCTGTTGGTCGACGAGATTGAAACAGTTGGAATATCCAAAGCAACTGCAAGTGGATCGTTAGCCGCTATTGGATCGGCATTTCCTGAGAGCGATGCAGCATCGATTACAGGAACTGAAACTCGCTTTGGCAAGCCACCGTCAAAACCTGCGGCGATTACTGTTACACGAACTTCATCACCTAGCGCATCATCAATTACTGTTCCAAAGATAATGTTTGCATCAGGATGCGCAGATTGTGCGACAAGCTCTGCAGCCTCGCTCAACTCGAATAAGCCGATATCTGAGCCACCGGCGATTGAGAGAAGAACGCCATGAGCTCCATCAATTGATGCTTCAAGAAGTGGACTTGAGATTGCTAGTTCGGCTGCTCTTGTCGCGCGAGCTTCTCCGCGTGCGGAACCAATTCCCATAAGGGCAGAACCAGCTCCAGACATAACGCTCTTTACATCAGCGAAGTCCAAATTAATTAAGCCAGGTGTAGTTATTAAATCTGTAATTCCTTGTACGCCAGATAGGAGAACTTGATCAGCACTTCTAAAAGCTTCGAGCTGGCTAATTGACCGATCAGAAATTGCAAGCAAACGATCATTTGGAATAACAATTAAAGTGTCAACTTCTTCGCGCAGAAGTGCAATACCTTCATCTGCTTGAGCAGTGCGACGCTTTCCTTCAAAAGTAAAGGGTTTAGTTACTACGCCAACTGTGAGCGCACCTAAATCTTTTGCAATTTTCGCAATAATCGGAGCGCCACCAGTACCTGTTCCGCCACCTTCACCAGCAGTTACGAAAACCATATCCGCACCGCGAAGCATCTCTTCGATTTCTTCAGTGTGATCGAGCGCTGCTTGCTTTCCAATTTCTGGTGCAGCACCAGCACCAAGACCACGAGTTAATTTTCTGCCAATATCTAATTTCACATGTGCATCACTCATTATTAATTGTTGAGAATCAGTATTGATTGCAATGAACTCAACGCCTTTGAGTCCGGCTTCAATCATTCGATTGATTGCATTAACACCGCCGCCACCAACGCCGACAACTTTGATGACTGCTAAATAATTCTGTGGTGTAGCCACAATCTGCCTCTTTCTAAACCCTAAATCTCTACTTGAGATTCACGTGATGCCTTATTGAATGGTAAAACTATGCGGGATGACACTTTCAATCAACGACCGACACGAAATAAAAAACTTTATATTTATTGTTTTACAAACCAGATTTCTTCAAAGTAAAGAGCGGAAGTTGCAGTTACCTGACAATAGGTGATTGTGCAATCGTCAAATCAATCTCGGTGATTTTTTTATTCTCTGGTAGCGCCAGTAGACCCTTTAATACCCGACTCTTAACACTTACATCCGCGGCGCTATTTCCTGCGCCCCAGATAATAGATAAGCCAGACTTGCCAGACTTAAGGAGGTCGGATTGCATCAAAATTACACCGGTATTTGAAATCTCTAATCCAGTCAAAGCTTCCACAAGATCAGCCGGTAAATTGGCAACAAAAATCGCAACCTCACGGCGCTGGGCAAGAGATTTTTTGCCAAGTGAGATTGTTGCTAGATTTTCAAATTTCCGAGGGCTGCTAAATTCCACACCATCGCTAGCTAGGTAGCGGGGTGAAGTAGATACCGGAGCGCTATTTGCTGCGGCAAATACTGCGACTGGGATTCGTTCGCGAATCCTGACTCCGATCTTTCCGCTAAGCCAATTTCGGGAGATTTCAACTGAAGCAATCCATTCCAATTCGCTGATTAGATTCTTCTCAGTTCGTAGATTGATTCTCGCTAATGGAGTTCCAATAGTTAATTTAGAACCGCCTGAAAATAATTGCGATTTG
>WLCY01000131.1 GCA_009705075.1 Actinomycetota bacterium | reverse complement strand
TCAATTTATTATCTGAGTTCCAATAATCATCACCTTCACAAAGCGCAATAAAATCCGAATCTATCCAAGTTAAGAGCATTGCAAGATTGGAATTGCCTATCTGCCACTGATTCTCCTTCTCCAAAATTAATAGAAAAGTATTCGGATACTTCCTCTGAAATTCAATAAGTATTCTTTTTGTGCCGTCAGTAGAATTATCATCATGCACAATTATTTTGAAATGGAAATCAGTCTTCTGTTCGACAATTGAAGTGAGACATTTCTCGATATATTTTTCATGGTTAAAAGTATTTACCAATACGCAAACTCGAACGCGAGTATTCAAATCCCCGATTATCTCTGCATTTTCGAAATCCAATATGAATTTCATTGCTCTCCGCTCCAAATTGCATAGCAAACATAAGTAAGAAATGATATTGTTTCACGCATGGTTGTTAAATTCTCTGATTTGAATATTAATGGTCGATAAGAAAAAAGTTATTTTCTTTGGAGTGCAATCGGCCACTCTTGGAGACTTCTCCGAAATTGCCATGAGATTACAAATATCACCGATTTATATCGATAATTTGGCGGAGGACCTTGGTAGAGCACCGAGCGATTCGATTTCAGTTAAGGATCTAGAAGATTTCCACTTAAAACTTCCCGTAGTTATTTCAATAGTCACACCAGCCCATCGCTTATCGGCCATGAATCATGCTATTAACTTAGGCTTCACCGATTTTCCAGCTTTCATTTCACCAAATGCCGATATCGCTGCAAATGCAATTATTGAACCAGGAGTATTTGTAAATAATTCCGCAATAATTGGTCACTCTACGAAACTGGCAAAGAATTCCGTTGTGAACCGTGGTGCAAATATCGGCCACGATGTTGAAATTGGAGAATTCACCCATGTCGCACCATCAGCATGCATATTGGGATTTTCGAAAATCGGAAAGAGCGTATTAGTAGGTGCAAATTCAACCATCTTGAACAACTTGAACATTGGCGATGGTGCAATCATTGGAGCAGGCGCTGTTGTAATTCATGATGTTGCAAGTGGCGAAACCGTTGTCGGGAATCCAGCCCGACCAATAGCGAGATAGATTTCATGAGGAAAATCGCGGTTCCTATTATGAGGCCGCAACTTGCCTCTTTAGTGAAAGTTAATGAGTATTTATCTCAAACTTATTCAAATGGAATCTTTACAAATAACGGTCCATTAATCAGAAAGCTCGAAGAGAATTATGCTAAATATTTTGAGGTAGACCCAGAACTAGTTGTTTGTAGTTCAAGTGCCACAATCGCGCTAGAAGGTGCAACTAGCCTTAGTGAAGCCTCCCACTTTCACTGCCCTGCATATACATTTCCAGCTTCAGCACTTGCAGTGTTGAGGGCCGGAAAATCCCTTAGCTTTCACGACATTGATTTGGAAAGTTTTCAAATGAAACTTGAAGAAATCCCAAATAATTCCGATCACGGTTTAATGTACGTTCTTCCATTTGGTGCTTCAGCCATCAACGTCAATTTGTACAGCTTTAAAAGCGTTGTTATAGATGCGGCAGCCTCTATCGGCAATAAGAGCTTAAACATAAAGGATTTACCGCATAGCTGGGTTGTTGTTTTTTCATTGCACGCGACCAAAGTTTTGGGAATTGGTGAAGGTGGCATATCTATTTTTGGAAATAAGAAAGCGGCGGACACTTATAGAGCCTGGATAAATTTCGGATTTTCAGGAACTCGAAATTCAGATTATTCCGGAACAAATGGCAAGCTATCAGAAATATCTGCCTCATTCGGCCTAGCTGCACTCGATTTAGTAGAAATCGAATTCGAAGAATGGCAGAGATCTCGCGATCTAACTAATAAATTGGAAGACTCTCTGAAATTGAATTCATTTTCTAGGAAACTTTCAGGTCATAATCCATATTGGATAGTAAACTTAAAAAGTAATGAAGAAAAAATCGAGACGACTGAAAAACTAACTAATGCAGAAATTCAATATCGAGATTGGTGGTCTAAGGGTTGCCACAAAATGGCCGCGTTTAGGAGTTTTACAGAGGGCATGGAATTTCCAATTACGGACATGGTCGCAAATCAAACTTTGGGACTCCCATTTTTTCGTGGAATGAGTGAAGAACAGGCCGAAGCAATTCATGAATGCCTGTCCTAGCAGTAAGCACTCGCACCTACTGGCGACTGGAGAACTCAGTGATAGATGAAGTTTATAACTCAGAGATTAACCGCCGCGGTTTTTTAATGGGCGGATTAGCTAGCGCGATCACTGTTACTACTGGGGGTCTGACTGGATTAATTCTTAGCTCTGAACCCTCAACCGCAGCTTCGAAGTTTGTAGTTAACGTACTTGGAAATTATTCTTTTACAGATGTATCGACTGGATGCAAAGTATCGGTAACAGTAAAGAATGGTGTTCGTCGAATAGTTTCAAATGGAATCCCAAATCATAAAACAGGGAAATTCCCCAGCGCCTTAAATCCAAATACCATTTCTGCGCAACGTCAGGATTATTCACTTCCAACCGCGCCAATAAAAGGGGCTGACGCCGCTGTCGGTGGATCCGTAGCAGGCATCGCGATTAATGGCGTTTTGTTAGATCCAGCGACTGCCGAGCATTACAACAATGACCCGTCTAGTGGTTGGAATTTGGAAGCGTTTAATTCAGAGCGAGATCTCGGTTTAGATTTCAATAATGCCCATGTCCAACCAGATGGCACTTATCATTATCACGGGTCGCCAGTTGGTTTAGATAAATTAGTTTCTAGAACTGGACACTCAAGTTTAATTGGTTGGGCCGCTGATGGCTTTCCAATTTATCTTGATCGGGGATATTCCAAAGCTAACAATAAGAAAAGTGCAATTAAGAAACTAAGATCTTCTTATCAAATCAAAAATGGAATACGACCTGATGGCCCCGGTGGTGCTTACAATGGTGATTACACACAGGATTGGGA
Organism: Actinomycetota bacterium; assembly: GCA_009705075.1. Taxonomy (GTDB): domain Bacteria; phylum Actinomycetota; class Actinomycetes; order Nanopelagicales; family Nanopelagicaceae; genus AAA044-D11. The sequence goes on along the minus strand of WLCY01000131.1, from coordinate 440 downwards.
ATTTATAGAAGGAAGTGGCGATCTTGACGCTGCTAATGGAAGATTTCAGTTAACACCAGAGTTTCCTAAAGGAACTTACTGCTACATCATCACATCCACATTCCCATTACTTCCTCGACGTTTCGTCGGAACAGTTGCAAGTGGTTTCATTAGAACCGGCCCCGGTGGACAGCAACAAGGTGGTGGACAGCAACAAGGTGGTGGACAGCAACAAGGTGGTGGACAGCAACAAGGTGGCCCGCAACAACCTCCAGATTTAGCCCCAGCGGCAAAGAAATTAGGTGTAACGGTTGATCAATTAAAAGAAGCGCTAGGCCCCCCGCCCGGAAACTTTGATGTAGCAGCAAAGAAACTTGGAATTTCCGTTAGCGCACTGAAAGCGGCAATAGGGGTTGCATAACGCCCAGCTTGTTATTCTGGTGAAAGATGGAAAGAGATTT
>WLCY01000130.1 GCA_009705075.1 Actinomycetota bacterium | reverse complement strand
CGTCACTTGGTGGAATGCGGGCTCTGGAATGGGCGATTTCACATCCGACCCGCGTTAATGCCATCTGCACGATTGGATCTTCAGCTGTTGCAACTGGTGATCAAATTGGTTCTGCTTCCATTCAAATTCGAGCAATTAAATCCGATCCATATTTCAATGGGGGAGATTATTACGAACAAGATCAAGGCCCGACTGAAGGCATGGGAATCGCTCGCCGAATTGCGCATCTGACTTATCGCACTGAGACTGAGATGGATGTGCGCTTTGGGCGTGAACTTCAAGGCGATGACACTGGACGTTATGCCGTTGAATCGTATTTGGACCATCAGGCAGCAAAATTGGCAAAGCGATTTGATGCCAACACCTATATCGCTCTAACCGAGGCCATGAATTCACATGATGTAGGTCGCGACCGCGGTGGGGTGGCCGAAGCTCTTGCCACAATCAAGATTCCAGTCGTTGTCATATCTATTGACTCAGACCGCCTCTTCTGGCCGCGCCTACAGGAGGAAATCGTTGAATTAACTCCGACTGCCCTGCCACTCGTAACTATTTCGTCACCTTTTGGCCACGATGGCTTCCTAATTGAGGTCGAAACTGTGGGCAATGTGCTGCGAGATGCGCTCGCCATCGGGGTAAAGGGTAATTCCGCCAGATAATTTAGGAATTTGGAATTCTTTGCACTTTTCAGCGTTTCCCGATGTGCATAAATGCCTGTGGACAATTTATAATATAGCCAAGCAAGTTTCGCTGGCCCGATCAGAGGCCAGACAAACCAAAGGATGAATTGTGGCTGGAATTCGTGCGCAAAAAAATAGCGCAAGTAGTAAGAAGACAGTGAAAAAAGCAGCGACTAAAAAAGTTGTAGCGAAGAAAACCGCTGTGAAGAAAACTACAAAGAAAGCCGCAGTAAAAAAGATTGTTAAAAAGTCAGCCGGACCTCGCCGCTTTCCAACGAAGGCTGAGCTAGAGGCGCAAAAATTAGCAGCTGAAAGTAAAGGTGCGAAGAAATCAGCCCCTAAGGCTTCAGGCAAGATGCTATTTCCAACTAAAGCAGAGTTGGAAGCCAAACGACTTGCAGCACTTGGTGTTAAGCCACCAGTAGAAGCAAAGCCAGGCAAGACAATTGTTACAAAGATTGATGGCGAAGAAGTAGAGCTAGAAGAAGTTGAGCTAGAAGATTTAGAGACTCTTGTCGAAGAAGTAAAAGAGATCATTGAAGATGAGAAAGAGAATGAGATTCGCGTCGTAAACGTCGCAGAAGAATCTCAGAATGAAGCAAATGCATTCACCATCAAAGACTCCGAAGAAGATGATGCTCCAGTTCAGACCGTTTTAACAGCAGGTGCAACCGCTGACCCAGTTAAGGATTACCTCAAACTAATCGGTCGTGTGCCACTTCTAAACGCTGAGATGGAAGTAGATCTTTCGCTCCGTGTAGAAGCAGGGCTTTTTGCTGAAGAAATTATTAAGCACGAGAAGAAGATTGATAAGAAGTACAAGCGTGAATTAGAGCAATTAGTCCTCGATGGCAAGCGCGCAAAGAATCACTTACTTGAAGCAAACCTTCGCCTCGTGGTCTCCCTTGCAAAGCGTTACACCGGCCGCGGAATGTTGTTCTTGGATCTAATTCAAGAAGGAAACCTTGGCTTGATTCGTGCAGTTGAGAAGTTCGACTACACAAAGGGTTACAAGTTCTCGACCTACGCTACTTGGTGGATTCGCCAAGCAATTACTCGTGCGATGGCAGACCAGGCACGAACAATTCGTATTCCGGTTCACATGGTTGAAGTAATCAACAAACTTGCACGTGTTCAACGCCAGATGCTTCAAGATCTTGGACGCGAACCGACACCAGAAGAGCTTGCTAAAGAACTTGATATGACTCCAGAAAAGGTTGTTGAAGTTCAGAAGTATGGCCGCGAACCAATCTCACTTCACACACCACTTGGTGAAGAAGGAGATTCTGAATTCGGTGATCTAATCGAAGATTCAGAAGCCATTGTTCCTGCAGACGCAGTTTCATTTACATTGTTACAAGAACAGTTGCACTCAGTTCTAGGAACGCTTTCAGAGCGCGAGGCCGGCGTAGTTAAAATGCGCTTCGGGTTGACCGATGGGCAGCCAAAAACTTTGGATGAAATTGGCAAGGTTTACAGCGTTACACGTGAGCGGATCCGCCAAATTGAGTCAAAGACGATGTCAAAACTTCGCCATCCATCTCGCTCTCAAGTACTTCGCGATTATCTAGATTAAGAACTGAAGATCAATGAGCGATAAAGTTCAAATCAGGATTAAAGAGAACGGTTCCATTCGTGTGAAGGGAACCGTCGAGATCGTGGATGCAGATGGAAATGTGATTGAAACTAAATCAGATTTTTCACTCTGTCGCTGTGGGCTATCAAAAGAGAAACCATTTTGCGATGGATCGCATAAAGGGAACTTTGAAGCAGCTGAAGGATTAAGTAGCTAAATTAGTTAACGTTAGAAGAGACAGCTGTTAACTTCGCAGTTTCATCTTGAATCTCTTTAACTACAGGCTTTAGCTTTTCAGCATATTCTTTAGCGTGATGTCCGCAGAACAAGAGCTCGCCACCATTTAGCATTACTGCACGAACATAAGCTTGGGCTCCGCAGCGATCGCAACGATCGACAGCATTGAGCGGTGTGGTTTCGAGAATCAGTTGCTCGGTCATTTCGCTCCTTAAGTTCACGTAAGTTCTAGTTGGTGGTCTTGCCTAGGGGAACATCAAACCACTAAACCTTTATTCCCCGCTCGTTAAAATATCTTAATTCACGCTCGGGCGTGTCATATTTCCCATAAAATTTGCTGTAAATACCCTGATTTAATATTTTCCTGCAAAGCGGTTGCAATCAACCAAGATTTTCGCCCTTCACAAGATAACCTTCATCTCCGTGGCTACCGACGATCTTGAATCAACAACAGAGAATGGCTATAACGCCAAAGATCTCGCCGTTCTAGAAGGCCTCGATGCCGTCCGAAAACGCCCTGGAATGTATATCGGTACGACAGATTCGCGTGGACTCATGCACTGCCTCTGGGAAATTATTGATAACTCAGTAGATGAAGCCCTTGCCGGCCATTGCAAAAACATCGAAATAAATTTGGAATCAGATGGTTCAGTTGAAGTTCACGATGATGGACGAGGAATTCCAGTAGATAAAGAGCCGAAGACCGGACTCACTGGCGTTGAAGTCGTTATGACTAAGTTGCACGCAGGTGGAAAATTTGGTGGCGGATCTTATGCAGCTTCTGGCGGTCTACACGGCGTTGGTGCATCAGTGGTAAATGCCCTTGCTTCACGACTTGATGTTGAAGTTGATCGCAATGGAAAAATTTATTGGATGTCATTCCAACGTGGAAATGCTGGAATCTTTGAT
>WLCY01000013.1 GCA_009705075.1 Actinomycetota bacterium | reverse complement strand
TGGCTGAAGAAGTTCGCGATCAATTGGTTCTAAATGATTCCGAAAAGAACTCAATGTCACTCGATGCCGTTCTACCAACTAACTTGCCAACAGTCTTTGACGATGCTGGTAAGCCAAAGGCAGCATTTAAGGACCGCGCACTTAACGTTTACGATCCTTATGTAACTTATTCGGCTGTTAACGTTAAGAAGCTACCTTGCTTGGATATCCGTAAGGCCATTTACTACGCACGCGATTACGCTGGTTTGATTCAGCTTGGTGGCGGCGCAGCATTTGGTGGAGACCCAGCAGATGGTGCAATCAAGCCACTTATGGGACTTGATTATGCAAAGGTAACTGGACTTGATGAATTCAAGCCTGAAGGAAATCCTGAAGCAGCAAAGAAATATATGGATGCAGCTAAGACAGCTTGTCCAGATGTTTATGCTAAAGCTACAGATCCAAAGCGTGGAATCTATTTCGACTTCGCAGACACCGACACTAATAAGAAGGCTGCTGCAATCTGGATAGATTCAATGAAGAAGAATGCAGGCATCACAATGAAGTTCAACTACATTGAAGCCGGTTCTTACTACGCAGTTGTTCTAGATCAGACCAAGCAGGGCGATCTTTCTCGCGCTGGTTGGGCACCTGACTGGGCAAATGCCTCAACAGTTATTCCTGAACTCTTCACTGAAGCTGGTGGATTCCCAATGTCACAAAACTGGGGCGATCCTGCATACAAGGCATTTAAAGAAAAATCAGATGCTGCCTTGGCTGAACCAGATCGTAAGAAGCAAGGAAAGATGTGGGCTGAGCTCAATCAATATGTGATGGACCAAATGTGGATCATCCCTGGCGTATTCTCAAAGACACAAGAGATCTGGGGCTCCGGCCTCGGCGGTGTGTACTTCTGGGAGCCACAGGGTGCACCTTCATTCGGTGACATCTATATCAAGTAAGTAGTTAATCGGAAGGTGGATGTGAGAGTGAATAATCTCTCGCATCCACCTTCTATGTAAAAACTGAATTTGAACGATACTTAGCGCAGCAATAATTAGTTAGAAGGGAGTGGGCCAAGTCTGTGTTTGCCTATATCTCTAGACGTTTAGCGGTTTCGCTCCTAATTCTTCTCACCGTTAGTTTTGCAGTTTATGTAATCTTTGCTTTTCTGCCATTTGATCCCGCCTCTCTAACTTGCGGAAAGAATTGCAATGATCCTGGAATCATCGAAGCAAATAGACGTCGCTTGGGCTATGACTTGCCTTTCTTTACCCAGTATTTCTTATTTTTAAAGGGACTCTTCTTTGGTCGCACATTTGGTGAGGGTGCTGCCCTAATTAACTGTCCTGCCCCATCACTTGGCTATTCATTCCAACAACATGCCTGCGTAACAAATTTGATTGGCGAAGCTCTTCCAGTGACTTTCTCACTCGCAATCGGTGCCATCGTTATGTGGTTGGCCCTCGGTATCGGACTTGGTATTTTGGCTGCAAGATTCCGTGGTCGCATTGTTGACCAACTAAGCACAATCTTCGTGCTCATCGGAACTTCACTACCAACATTTTTAACTGGCTTGCTGCTTATGGTATTCGTAGTTATTCGTTGGCATTTAATTCCCTTTCCCTCGGGCAACTACACGCCCTTCTTGGAGAATCCATTTGAATGGGCGCAGATTCTATTCTTGCCTTGGCTAACTTTAGCTTTTGCTTATGCTGCGCTATATACAAGATTTGTTCGAAGCTCTGTAATTGATACTTCAAATGAAGATTACATTCGCACCGCTCGTGCGAAAGGTTTAACTGAAAGTGTGATCCTCGGAAAGCACACACTTCGTGCCGCACTTGCACCGATAGCAACAATGGCTGGGCTAGATTTTGCCGGCCTGCTTGGTGGAGCAATTCTTACTGAATCCGTATTCAACTTACCTGGACTTGGGCGCCTAGCTATTAGCGCTGTTGTTAAATACGACTTACCAATTATCGTTGCAACAACGCTTCTTGCAGCATTCATAGTTGTAGTAATGAATTTAGTAGTCGATATTTTGTATGCATATATCGACCCTCGGGTTAGAGTCGCATGACACTTTTAAAAGTTGAAAACCTCTCTGTTGATTTCCCAACGCCAGATGGCTTGGTTGCAGCGGTTCATGAAACTTCATTCGAAATCAATCCCGGTGAAACTCTGGCAATTGTTGGTGAATCTGGTTCTGGGAAGACCGTTACAAACTTAGCTTTAATGGGTCTAATTCCGACTCGCACTGCAAATGTCAGTGGTTCAGCGATTTTTGAATCCCATGACGGTCAAATTGACCTGCTTGGCATTGATAGAAATGACCTCCGCAAGTATCGAGGTCGAGATATTGCAATGATTTTCCAGGACCCAATGTCATCACTTCATCCGTTCTACACAATCGGTGATCAAATTATTGAGGCCCATCAAATTCACAATAAGGTGGATATAAAAGTAAGTCGTGCCCGAGCAGTTGAATTACTTGAAATGGTTGGAATTCAGGGCGCTGATACTCGAATGAAGTCTTTCCCACACCAGTTTTCAGGCGGTATGCGCCAACGTGTAATGATTGCGATGGCGCTAGTAAATAATCCTTCACTTCTGATCGCAGATGAACCTACGACCGCTCTAGATGTAACAGTGCAAGCTCAAATTATGAAGCTTCTGAGCGATCTCCAGAAAGATTTGAAGATGGCGATGATCTTGATTACCCACGATATGGGTGTAGTAGCAGGAGCAGCTGATCGGGTAAATGTTATGTACGCCGGTCGCATTGTAGAAAGTGCAAATGTAAGAGATTTATATGCCAATCCTTTAATGCCGTACACCCAAGGACTTCTTACCTCTGTTCCTAGAATGGATAGACCGCATACTGAACGCCTTACTGCGATTCCAGGCCAACCGCCTTCAATGATTGCTCTGCCACTTGGTTGCTCTTTCAATCCTCGTTGCACTCGTAAGAGTGAAGTAGCGGGATCGAGATGCCAAACTCAAATGCCAGAGTTAACGCTACGTGGCCATGAACATTTCGCTCGCTGCTTTATCGGGGAGGGATCATGAGTTCACCAATAATTGAAGTCAGAGATTTACACAAATTCTTTCCACTTGCATCGCAAGGTATTTTCTCGCGCGTAAAGGGTGATAACAAGGCAGTTAACGGCGTGGGTTTCTCAATTAATCCAGGTGAAACCCTCGGACTAGTCGGCGAATCTGGCTGCGGAAAGTCTACGGTTGGGCGAACGATTTTAAAGCTGTACGAACCAACATCTGGCTCCATAACATTTGAGGGCGAAGACATAACCAAGTATTCAAATAGCAAGATGAAGCAGATGCGAACAAAGATGCAGATGATTTTCCAAGATCCATACTCTTCGCTTAACCCACGCCACACAATTGGTTCGATTATTGCTGCCTCTTACGAAATTCAGAATATAACTCCAGATGGAGGCGTTAAGAAAGCCGTTCAAGAGTTGATGGAGCGCGTTGGGCTAAACCCAGAGCACTACAACAGGTATCCACACGAATTCTCAGGTGGTCAAAGACAACGTATTGGAATCGCTCGCGCACTTGCGATGAAGCCAAAATTTATTGTTTGTGATGAACCAGTTTCAGCGTTAGATGTTTCAATTCAAGCCCAGGTAATCAACTTGCTTGAAGACTTGCGCGATGATTTTGGCCTTTCCTATTTATTCATTGCTCATGATTTATCTGTAGTTCAACATATTTCAGATCGCGTAGCAGTTATGTATCTTGGAAAAATTATGGAATTGGCAGATGTCGATAACATCTATAACTCGCCACATCATCCATATACAAAAGCTCTACTATCAGCTGTGCCTCTGCCCGATCCATTGTTGGAAGAGAAGCGCGAACAAATTGTGTTGTCAGGCGAATTACCTAATCCAGCAAATCCACCACAGGGTTGCGTTTTCAATACTCGATGCTGGAAGGCAAAAGAAGCCTGTTTTACAACAGAGCCAACGCTCCATCAAGTTGGTTCATCACAAGTTGCATGTCATTTCCCCGAATAGCGGATACTTTCATTCGCCTTAAAGGCACGATATTCTCGCCAAATGACTGATCCAAACTATTCATCCCGCATTCTTCATGCAGCGACAGGTTCAAAATTAACAGCTAAGGGCTGGGGTCAAGAAGCTGCGATTCGAATGCTCCACAACAATTTAGATCCTGCTGTTGCAGAACATCCAGAAAAATTAGTTGTATATGGTGGCACCGGAAAGGCCGCAAGAAACTGGCCATCCTTTGATGCGATAGTAAAATCTTTAACAAATCTAAATGATGACGAAACTCTGCTTGTGCAATCCGGAAAACCTGTTGGAGTTTTCCAAACTCATGAATGGGCGCCTCGAGTTCTAATTGCAAATTCAAACTTAGTTGGCGATTGGGCAAATTGGCCAGAGTTTCGGCGCCTAGAGCACCTTGGCTTAACAATGTATGGGCAGATGACCGCTGGTTCATGGATCTACATTGGCACACAAGGAATTCTGCAAGGAACTTATGAGACTTTTGCTGCCGTTGCTGCGAAGCGTTTTAATGGAACTCTTCAAGGAACTCTGACGCTCACTGGTGGTTGCGGGGGAATGGGCGGCGCGCAACCGTTAGCTGTAACCATGAACGGTGGCGTCTGTTTAGTTATTGATATTGATAAATCACGGTTAGAGAAGCGAATTCAAACTAGATACTTGGATGAAATTGCAGACAATCTTGATGATGCAATTGCGCGAGTTTTAAAGGCTAAGAGCGATCGGCGTCCGTTATCTGTTGGACTGGAAGGCAATGCTGCTGACTTATTTCCGCTATTACTTTCTATGGATGTTCCAATCGATATTGTTACTGACCAAACATCAGCGCATGACCCGTTCTCATATGTTCCAATCGGCGTAGATGTTCATGATGCGGCCCAGCTTGCAAAAGATAAGCCAGAAGATTTTACAAAGCGTGCAAAAGAATCAATGGCTAAACATGTTGAAGCAATGGTTGGCTTTATGGATAAGGGCGCCGAGGTTTTTGATTACGGAAACTCAATTCGCGATGAGGCCCGTCAAGGTGGATTTAACCGAGCCTTCGCATTCCCTGGCTTCGTTCCTGCATACATTCGACCACTTTTCTGTGAAGGTAAAGGTCCATTTAGATGGGTCGCACTTTCTGGAGATCCAAAAGATATTTATCGCACTGATAAAGCTGTTCTTGATTTGTTCCCAGAGAATGAAGGTCTGCATCGCTGGATAACAATGGCACAAGAGAAAGTTGCTTTCCAAGGTCTACCAGCACGAATCTGCTGGCTTGGATATGGTGAACGCGATAAAGCGGGTCTTGCGTTTAATGATTTAGTCGCAAAGGGCGAAGTATCTGCGCCAATTGTTATCGGCCGAGATCATTTGGATTGTGGCTCTGTTGCATCTCCTTACCGTGAAACCGAAGCAATGCTCGATGGTTCAGATGCAATTGCTGACTGGCCGCTTCTCAATGCAATGGTAAATATTTCTTCTGGTGCATCTTGGGTTTCGCTACATCATGGCGGTGGTGTTGGAATGGGTCGCTCAATTCACTCTGGACAAGTTTCAGTTGCAGATGGCACAAAACTTGCCGCACAGAAATTGGCAAGAGTTCTTACAAATGACCCTGGCATGGGAGTAATCCGCCATGCTGATGCTGGGTATGACATTGCAGTAGATACTGCCAAAGAGCGTCATGTCCATGTGCCGATGTTAGATATTGAGTAAGAATGACGAGCAAACTTTTTTACAATATTGGCCAACTTGTTACGAATGATCCATTGCACGATGGAACTAAGTTAGGTGTAATTGAGAAAGCAGCTCTCTTAATTGAAGATGGCGTTGTTGCCTGGGCTGGGCCAGAAGACGATGCGCCAACTCACCACATCAAGAAGAAGATTGATGTGCAGGGGCGTGCAGTAATTCCGGGATTTGTTGATAGCCACAACCATATGATTTTTGCCGGGGATCGCAGCAAGGAATTTCGTGCCCGCATGCTGGGAGAAAGTTATTCTGCCGGGGGAATCGCTCATACTGTTGAAAAAACTCGCGCCGCAAGTGGCGAAACACTTCGTGCAAATGCGCAATCTCTATTTGCTGAAGCTTATTCAGGTGGAACAACGACAATTGAATGTAAATCTGGTTATGGCTTAACTGTTGATGATGAACGTCGCTCTCTCGAGATTGCTCAAGAATTTACCGACGAAACAACTTTTCTTGGCGCCCATGTAGTGCCAGTTGAATATAAATCAAATCCTAAAGATTACGTGGATTTAGTTTGCGGACAGATGCTAGAAGCGGTTCTGCCACATGCAAAGTGGATCGATGTTTTCTGTGACAAAGGCGCATTCTCAGTTGAAGATGCCCGCACAATTTTGCAAGCTGGAATGAGAAAAGGGTTGCTTCCAAGGTTGCATGCAAACCAAATCCAAGAAGGTGGCGGCGTGAGGCTCGGAGTTGAACTTGGTGTTGCCTCAGTTGATCATGTTTCCCATATCAGCGTTAAAGATATTGAGGCGCTATCTAAATCAAAGGTTGTTGCCACATTGTTGCCAGGAGCTGAATTCTCTACTCGCTCTGCCTACCCTGATGTTCGCCCGCTTTTAGAAGCAAGCATTACTGTGGCACTTGCATCAGATTGCAATCCGGGAAGTTCTTACACAACCAATATGCCATTCATAATTGCAGTCGCGGTCCGAGATATGCACTTCTCGCCCGAACAAGCACTCTGGTCAGCAACCCTTGGTGGTGCGAAAGCGCTTCTTCGCGAAGACGTAGGGCACTTATCTGAAGGCGCAAGCGCTGATTTTTCAATTCTAAAATCAGATTCATACATTCACTTGGCATACCGCCCGGGAGTTAATTTAATAGAAGAGGTATGGCGCAATGGCCTCCAAATCAGATAAGACTGTAACTCTCTCAACATCGGGAACTACTTTCGATGATGTAATTAACGTTGCAAGATTTGGTGCGAAGGTCGAGCTTTCACCAGAATCAATAACCGCGATTAAAGCCTCTCGTAAATTCATCGATGAATATGCCGCAGGTGGCGTTCCCGTTTACGGGGTTTCAACTGGTTTTGGCGCACTGGCAAATCGTCACATCGATGTTAAAGATCGTACGCAGTTACAGAAATCTTTAATCCGTTCACATGCCGCAGGTGTTGGTCCAGCGGTAGAACGTGAAGTAGTTCGCGCACTTATGTTTTTGCGACTTAAAACAATGGCGACAGGTCGCACCGGTGTCCGAGTTGAACTCGCCCAGCAGTATGCTGATTATTTAAATTCAGGTATCACTCCGTTTGTTCCAGAGTTTGGTTCACTTGGATGTAGCGGAGATCTTGCACCACTTTCACATTGCGCCCTTGCAATCATGGGTGAGGGAATGGTTCATGATGCAAACGGCGTTGAGATGACAGCCATGCAAGCACTCACAAATGCTGGCCTGAAGCCAATTGAATTAGAAGCGAAGGAAGGCCTTGCGCTAATCAACGGCACCGAAGGAATGCTTGGAATGTTGATTATGGCTTGTTCAGATCTTTACCAACTCGCAACTGTTGCCGATATTACTGCTGCGATGAGCATCGAAGGCTTGCTTGGCACCGATCGCGTCTTCGCACCAGAATTACATGGACCACTTCGCCCGCAAGTTGGCCAAACCGTAAGTGCCGCAAATATTTTTGCAATGCTAAAAGGTTCAGGTCTCGTTGCATCACATCGTGAAAATGATTCAAGAGTCCAAGATGCTTATTCACTTCGATGTGCACCACAAGTTGCTGGCGCTGTGCGCGACACAATTGATTATGCATCCCTCATCGCAACTCGCGAACTTGCAAGTGCTATCGATAACCCAGTTGTTTTAGAAGATGGCAGCGTTCAATCAAATGGAAACTTCCATGGCGCACCAGTCGGTTATGTCCTAGATTTCCTTGCAATCGCCGCTACCGATCTTGGCTCTATCGCAGAGCGTCGCACTGACCGCGCTCTTGATCAAAATCGTTCCGCTGGACTTCCTCCATTTTTGGCACATGACCCAGGCGTGGACTCTGGTTTGATGATTGCGCAATACACCCAGGCTGGCTTGGTTAGCGAGAACAAGCGGTTATCTACTCCTGCAAGTATTGATTCGATTCCAAGTTCAGGGATGCAAGAAGACCACGTTTCAATGGGTTGGGCGGCGGCACGCAAACTTCGTAAAGTTGTAGATAACACTGCAAGAATCTTGGCAATTGAATTAGTTACATCGGCTCGCGCAATTGAAATGCGCGAAGGTTTAAAGCCGTCACCCGCAACCGGCAACGTCATCAAGAAGTTACGTACAAAGGTTGGGGGAGTCGGCCCAGATCGATTCTTATCTCCAGAGCTAGAAGCAGCAGTTGATTTAGTTAACAGCGGAGAAATTACAAAAGCCGCCAGAGAAGTTCTACCTAACTTAAGTTAGCGTGAAGCAAGTCCTGTGGCTGCTTCTAAGACAAGAAGTGCAGCAAGACGAATAGTTCTTTGATCTGGAGTATCTAACGCAGCATCGATTTCAGTAATATCAATTGCGCGAACTCGCTTATCACTTGCTAGCAACCGAGCCGCTTGACGAATTTCATCAGCCGAAATTCCACCCGGCACAGATGCCGGGCAAGCAGGAGCAACTGAGCGATCACAAACATCTACATCAATATCAACATAAATCTCCCGGCCACCGGAACCAGCAATCTTCAGCGCTTTTTCAATAGCCTTCTTCATAGACTTATCGCGCAGCTTTGCCCTAGAAATTACTGTGATACCAAGTTCTTTCGCTCGCGCAGAATATTCTGCGCTATTGGCAAAGTCTGAAATCCCAATCTGCACAATATTCTTTCCTGTAAGACCAGCCTCAATCAAACGCCACACGGGAGAGCCATTTGATTTTCCATCCCGTAAATCATGGTGGGCATCAAGTGTTATCAAGCCAATTTTCGAAAGGTCAGGAAATAGACCAGAGGCTGCAGAGTA
>WLCY01000129.1 GCA_009705075.1 Actinomycetota bacterium | reverse complement strand
ATGCAGGAAATAATAATTCGGAAAGCTTATGAAGTTTGGAATTCGGAACCAACTATGACGACCACGCAACTTTCACGTATCAGCTGTCCGGTTCTCGTCCTAACCGGCGATGATGAACCATTTTCAAACAACCACACAATTGAACTCTACGAAGCGATTCCAAATGCCCGCCTGGCAATAGTTCCCGGAACATCACATTTTGTTGTGAAAGAGAAAACTAAGTTGGTTCAGGCTTTGATTAAAGATTTCTACAAGAATTTAGATTTTCCAATTACTACTTGGCCAAGACTTCGCAAAGAGCAGACCGAGAAGTTAAAAGAGCAGTAACTCGCGCCCTTTTTCTACTGCGCTCTCTCTACTATCTGCACCTAGCTTCTTATAAACGCTCTTTAAATGCGTCTTAATGGTGTTATTAGAAATATGAAGATTTGAAGCAATTTGCGAAATCGGTAGGCCAGTAGAAAGGCGATTGAGAATTTCAATCTCGCGCTTTGTGAGTGGGTTCTCTAACTGGTCACTCTTATGATTCGAGTTTGCCATCCGATCTCTAAGGGTTTTTGAAATTTGTTCCATATAGACAGTCGGATGAGTAGATGCATATTTAAGTAGGAATTCATGAAAATCTGGCGACTGATTCAGCAACATTTGTTTAAAGCCATTGCTCATGACGATCACCATAGCTTTTGACATAAACTCTTCAGCTACTTGAGGCCTATCTAAATTCACGTTAACCATGAGAATATTGAAAATTAGCTTCTCCCGTGGAGTTCTAGTAGGCAATGAAGCGATTGCCGCTTTCGCTTCTGCTCCACCTTTTCGCATCTTTATTGCCGCTGCGATAATTGAAACTGTTGGACGGCTTGGAGTTCGATAAACAATTTCTGCCATTCGTTCAAAATCACGGAGAATAGCTCTAATTATCAACTCATGTTCATCAACTACTCTAAATAAATCATAATGAAATCTAGGGATACTCAACTCTGCACTAATCTTACGGATTCGCTGAAGTCCTGCCGTAGGACGCCCAAGTTGAGATTCAATTAACGCATGCTTTGCTTCGAGAGCTGCTTGCCATGCGCCCACATGAAACTTTCTTGCATCCATTACATAGCTCTCAATTAGAGCAATTGCTTCATTCTCTTCACCTGTCTCACGCAGTACTTCTGCCGCGCAATAAGCCATGTCGTAGGACAACCAAGCACCGGTTGCACCAACCTTCTTTGTCTCTTCCATTACATATCTGGCGAGATCAAGTGCGACCTGTAAGTGGCCTTCGGCAAGGGCGAACATGGCTTCAATTGCGGGCAGGTGAAGTGCGGACTCCAATGGATTTGGAGGGGGCATAGTTTTAGATTCTTCGAAAATCTTGCCAAGTTCATCAAAATCTTCCATCAGGAATGCGGCATTAGCAGCTAAACGAAGTGAGAATAAAGATTTTGAAGATTTTTCAACACCATTATTCAATTCAATAACCTTAGTTAAGTTACCCAATCCAAGTGCATGCCTGCTCTCCAAAACCAATAAATCACATTCAATCTTTCCGAAAATTCCAGCAGCTCTGGCTGATATCTCTAATCGCTTACTCTTTACAGATAATTCTTCTAGTGATCCAGTTGCCATCGTCGTATACGCATCGATTAAATCTTCACCTAAATCGCCGATTTCTAAAAATTTGTTTATCAGCGCTTTATTTCTCTGAATTCCATTTGTATCTAAATCCCACAACAACCTACGGACAAATAGCCCAATAAGCTCCTTAGCCCGCTCAATTTCTCCTATTTCTTCAAGATGCAGAATGGCTTCTGGCAATTTATTTGTCTTGACTTTTACTTCTACCGAATTCAATCTTATTTCCTTGGCGTAGTTAGGATTACTTTTGAGTCTCTCCACTATCGCATTTCGGATAAATTCATTTATGTTGAAAACTTCTCCAGTATTTCCGATTTGCCGGACAAAAATTCCCTCATCAGCAAGTCTAAGAAACATCTGTACCTTATTACCGTTTTGAAGTATGAGGTTTGCTTGCTCCTTAGTCACGCTGCTGAAATAGGCTAGCGATTCTAGAATTTCGTAAACACCAGGATCCAAATTTTTTAAAGTAGCCTCAATCATCATCTGACTATCCAGCAGATCTGCTTTTACGGATTGGCCAGATTTGCCGAGGGTCTTAATGGTCATAAGGACTCCGGCAGGCCAATTTTGAACCTTGGAAATTACTTCTTTGTGTTCCTCATAATCAACGCCATAGTTCGCGGCTAATATTTCAATCTCTTCGTCAGTAAACGCTAGATCTACTGGTTTTAACATATGAAATGAATCTATTGAAATTGCTCGTGCATATGAGATTGTGGGCAAATTAATTCTTGTGGTTAAAGTCTTCAGATTAGCGGGTGCAAGCTCGGACCAAAGTTGAGTAAAAGTCTCATTTTCCTTATTTATATTGTGGGCGCCATCAGTTATAAAATTGACTGTAAAACCAATTGTTGCAATTTCGTTAGCAAATTCTTCAACTGCCTGTCTCGGATTGAATTCTTCGGTTCGATATTTTTCAATCCAAGGAGCAGCATCAGGTTTGAAACTTCTTAATGACGAGACACAATGGAAAACTAAATCCTTGAATGAGTCTGTGAGGGCAGGTGTGTACCAAATTGTGCGATCTGGATGCATTGCAGCCCATTGCGCAGCCAAGATAGTTTTGCCAAATCCACTGGGTGCTATGGGAAATACGGCTAGAGGAGCGGGAGTTTCCAGCAAGTCCAGAAGTGATTTGCGCAGAATGAACTGTCGCGGAACCACCGGTGGGGTGATTCGAGATAACGAAACCCCTGGCAATAAATTATAAATAAAATCACCCCCTGTAGGGAGAAATGGTTACATAGGGTGATAGCTATTCCAAGAGTTTTTACTCGGAGCGGTTACTTTTCACCCCTTAATTCACCTACTGCACCCATTGGGACAGCGGGATTTAGTGGGAATTGAGCTGGCACCCTCACATAGACCGAACTCTGAGGCGGCCTTGGATCTAATTCGCCTTTATTTGGCCACATAGAAATCGCACGCTCTGCTTGTGCTGTAATTGTGAGCGAAGGATTTACGCCAAGATTTGCGGTAACGCTCGCACCGTCAACGATATGTAGGGTCGGATAATTCCAAACTCGATGGTACGGATCTATGACTCCGGTTTTATCTGAATCTCCAATTACACAGCCACCGACAAAGTGTGCGGTAAATGGGGCGCCAATTAAATCCCCAACATGTCCCCCCGCAATTCCGCCATTCTTCTCGGCAATCCGCCTAACAACTTCATTTGCCGCAGGTATATAGGTTGCAT
This sequence comes from Actinomycetota bacterium, assembly GCA_009705075.1. Classification (GTDB taxonomy): domain Bacteria; phylum Actinomycetota; class Actinomycetes; order Nanopelagicales; family Nanopelagicaceae; genus AAA044-D11. The sequence continues at coordinate 91 of WLCY01000129.1, read as the reverse complement.
TTGGGGTATCGCTGTTATTGGTTGAAGTAAGTCGCTTGCCAAAGATTGATTTCTTCATAGAGACCGTCAGGGCCGAATCAACATTCTGCAT
>WLCY01000128.1 GCA_009705075.1 Actinomycetota bacterium | reverse complement strand
CAAGACCGATTAAGTCTTTTGCAACAATATCTGGCACCTTTAAATCTTCTTGCGATGGCGTTGGGTTTGCCTCACCACGCAGAATCCAAACTGTTTTAAAACCGAGAGCTTTCGCCGGCAGAACATCGGTATCTAAGCGATTTCCGATATGGATTGTTTCATCAGCCTTAGTGTTGAGTTCGGCAAGTGCTAATTCAAATATTCTAGGATCTGGTTTCTCTAAGCCGACAACTGCCGAGATTCCAAGAAAATCTACAAGGTCAAAGATGCCGTCACGTTTTAGCGAATCAACGGCAGATTTTGGTTGATTGGCAACCAGACCAATTTTCATTCCAGTTGCCTTCAACTCTGTAATAGTTGCTTTGGCATCGCCATACATATCACTTGGTTCAAAGTTCCACCGTGCCGTGGCAAATTCCATGATTTCGCCCTTTAATTCAAGTGAACCAAAGAACTCCATACAAAGCTTGCTGCGAAGTGATCCTGAATGGGACTTTAGATGGTCTTCATAAACTTTCTCGAATCGGGCGCTATCAATTGTTCCCGAATAATTTTCGATAGCAGCATAGATTGCGCTTTTGAAAACGTCATCGGAGTAAATAATCCCGCCGACGTCAAAGGTGGCTGCTGCAAGTTTCATTAAAGATTACTTATTTAAGGCTTCACGTGCGAGCAGGCGCTTGCGCAAGATTTCATCTGGACGAAAAGCAATTGCTTCTGCCGCATCATTTGGTACGAAAGAAATTCCGCCAGCACTTAACGCACCAAGTCGAATCTTTGCTGCCTTAACAGCAATCTCGGTTGCGCCGTAAGCATCGCGAGCACCAACACCAAAAGTGCATAGTCCGTGATTGCCAAGAATAATCTGTCCTGGATTGCGGCCATGCTTCTGTTGATATTCCAGAACTCCAAGATAAACACCTAGACCAAGATCTAAACCTGGATTTGCAAAGGGTAAAAACAAGGGTACCGGGCCACACATAACTGCTTCATCGGGAAAGACAGTTCCGCTGTAGTGCTTAGCACCATCTTTACTTGCAGCAAGTGCAACAACCGGAGTTGGGTGAGTGTGCAGCGACCAATCAACCTCCATGGCATGGAATGCAACAACGTGGACCAGAGTCTCAATACTTGCTTTGCGAACCTGCCCATCAGAATTTTTAGATGAAGCCAATATTTCATTAAGTGCGGTGGTTAGTTTTTCACTGGAACCATTTTTTCGAGCATCTTCGAGAATCTCAACGCAGCTTCCGAGTTCAAGCCAGACCCAATCATCTTCTTTGGCATTTCCCATGATTACACCACTGGCTTTGACCAGGAATTTACTATTTTCGCGATCAAATACCGCGGCATTGCCTTCTGCTTGAATTGTTAAATCTGCTGCTGGTTCACCAGCTTTGCGGGAGAGCTCAGTTAAATCCTTTGCCAAATTTGTCATCGTTGACTCCCTAGTTAATTAATGATTCGTATCTTATTTGAAGTTTCGCAATCTCACTACGAGTTTCCCCTAGTTGGTTTGGAAGGTAACTCTTAATCTTTAGGTCACTTGCTTTAACTAACTTTCGACCTTCTTCCAGTGATGCAATCTCTCCAAGAGCAATGGCTTGAACAATGGCATTACCCATTGCGGTTGCTTCAATCGGGCCGGCGATTACTTCTAATCCAGAGATATCTGCAGTTAACTGGGATAGCAGGGCGTTCTGAGATCCGCCGCCGATTATCTGAATAGCTGGCATTGGCAATCCACTGCACTTCTGGAGAACGTTGGCGATTCGTGCATATTGAAATGCAAGTGAGGCAAAAATGCATTGTGCAAGTTCACCCGGAGTTGTTGGAATTGGTTGCCCGGATTTTTCGGCAAATTTCTGGATTCGCGCAATCATCTCGCCGGCATGCACAAAGACTGGGTCATCTACATAAATCAAAGTGCGCCACTTATCTGATTCCTGTTCGGCTAATTCAACAAGTTGCGCATAAGTTAAATCGACTCCTTGCAACTTCAAATCACGGCGAACTTCTTGGATTAACCAGAGACCGGCAATATTGCAGAGCAACCTAGTGTTGCGGCCAAAGCCACCTTCATTTGTAATTCGATGCTTAAGGGTGAGTTCATTGATTACCGAATTATTTAGTTCAACGCCTAGAAGAGACCAAGTGCCAGATGAGATATAGGCATTGCCTGGCGCTGAGAATGGTGTTGCTACTACAGCCGAAGCGGTGTCATGACTTGCAGTTGCAATGCACGGGATCGGGCCGATTCCAGTTAGCCCTTGTAGCTCTTTCGTAAGTGTTCCACGCACGGTTCCTGCATCTTGGACCTCACCAAAAATGTTTGTTGGAATTCCTAAATCTTCAGCCAACTTTGTGGCCCACTTATTATTTGGAACATCGTAAAGTCCGGTCGTAGAAGCAATCGTGTACTCCGTACCAATCTCACCTGTAAGTGCATGCAAAACTAAATCTGGCATTAGTTGTAAATGTTTAGCGGCAAGTAATTCATCTGGGCTCTGCTGCGTTATTGCGAGAAGTTGGTAAATTGAATTGACCTCTAGTAATTGTGAACCGGTATCGCCATGCAATCGATCTTTACCAACTAGCGCTGCAGCTTTTTCCAAATAACCATCGGTTCGATGATCGCGATGGCTAACAGGGCGGCCAATTAATTCACCGTTTTCATCTAGTAAGCCAAAGTCCAAGCCCCAGGTGTCGACCGCGATTGAGAGGTAGGGTCCATCTGGCGCCGCAATTTTTAGGGCGGAAATGATCTCCTCGATAATCTTTGGGAAGTCCCAGCATCGACGGCCCCTGTCATCGGTGATTACAGGGGTAGGAAAACGGTAAATTTCACGCGTAGAAATGGCCCCACCGATTTCAACGGCCATTAATCGGCCGGATTCGGCCCCCATATCCAAAGCAAGATACGTGCCCATATATTGAGACGACCCTTCCGCTTTGTTAGAACTCTCGCGCTGTAACAATTTGTTACCGAAAAAATGCTGCTATTTCAACTGTTTTCTTATCTTTTCGCATAAAGAGTATAGATTCAAGTTGTAACAGTCATTAGGATTCCAAATATTCTTTTGAAATAATTTTTGCAAACTTAAGTTAAGAGTGGAGTTCATGTGGCACAAAAAGGAGACCTTCTTCTTCAGATGAAAGGTGTTCAAAAGCGATTCGGAGGAGCTATCGCTTTGCGCGGTACCGATCTCTCAATTCGCGCCGGCGAAATTCATGCGCTGCTTGGTGAAAATGGCGCCGGAAAATCAACGATGTTAAAGATCCTTGCAGGCGTACACGTTAACGATGGTGGAACAATCACTCTAGGCGAAAAGCCTTTTACAACAGGTTCGCCTGAAGCAGCAATTGCCCAAGGCATTGCGGTTATCTATCAGGAGCCTTCACTATTTTTAGATTTAACTCTGGCAGAGAATGTATT
>WLCY01000127.1 GCA_009705075.1 Actinomycetota bacterium | reverse complement strand
CTCTGCGGATAATAGTGACTGGTAAATAACTTTCGTTGCGAGCGCCTCTTGTAATTGTTCATCGCTAGTTGTAAAAATAGCGCTTCTATATTGGGTTCCTACATCTCCACCCTGCCTATTTAGTGAAGTTGGATCATGCATCTCCCAGAATTCCTTCAATAGCCTTCGATACGAAATTAGAGTTGGGTCAAAAGTTACACAAACAATTTCAGCATGATTTGTTACCCCGGTGCAGACTTGCTCATAACTTGGATTTTCCCGATTTCCACCCATGTAACCAACGCTAGTTTCTACTACTCCGTCGAGATTCCAGAATCTGCGTTCAGCGCCCCAGAAGCAACCAGTCGCAAAAAAGGCTTTCGCCAGCTTCTTTTCGCCGAAATTTTCAGTGGATTTCATGGTTGAATCATTTCAGATATTTAGCAGGTAGAGTTCGCTCGTTCCAATTTTCAACTAAACTATCCAAAAATTGGCCCCCGTAGCTCAGTGGATAGAGCACCGCCCTCCGGAGGCGGGAGCGCAGGTTCGATTCCCGCCGGGGGCACAAATCACATAATCTGTTCACGAATGTCCTTGTTTACTCTGGCATTACACGGGAGAATACGTTCTATGTAACTGGTAGTTAATACCTTTTACTTCCCCCGATTTACCAAATATTCTTTAAAAGGAGCAATGAATCATGGATTGGCGCCATCAATCTGCTTGCCGCGATGAAGATCCAGAGCTCTTTTTTCCTGTCGGAAACACCGGCCCAGCCCTTGCCCAGATAGAAGAGGCAAAAAAAGTTTGTAATCGCTGCATTGTTAAAGAGCCATGTCTTGCTTGGGCTCTTGAGAGCGGACAGGACGCCGGAGTTTGGGGCGGACTTTCAGAGGATGAACGTCGCGCACTTAAGCGTCGTGCAGCTCGCAACCGTGCTCGTCAACTAGAAAATCAAAATAACTTCTAGTTACCTTTGATTTACCTTTGATTTACCTTTGATTAAAACTTTAAAACAGCCTGGGTCTCACTGCCAACGCGAACCAATTGAATACTCCCCTTTAATTCATTCTCAGTTAGAGTCTTAACAATCTGTAGCCCAAGATTTGAAGATTGATCCCAATTAAAGTCATCGGGTAGGCCTACTCCATCATCAATGATTTTAACTTCACAATGGCTGGATTCTCTTGCAACTTCAACCCGCAAATTATCGCCAGTATTAGCCAGCCCATGCTCTAGAGCATTATGAATTAGCTCGGTTATGACTAGAGAAAGTGGAGTGGCAATTTGGGAGTCGAAGGTTCCAAAAGTTCCGATCTTCTTTACACTAATTTTATGCGTGCTTAATTCAATTGCGTTGTGAACAATTCGATCGTAGACCTCATCAAAGGCAACTGATTCAGTAGAACTATTTGAAAGAGTTTCGTGAACTATTGCAATGGAGGCAACTCTTCTAACTGCTTCTTCAAGTGCAATCTTTGCAGTTTCATCTTCTACGCGTCTAGATTGCAATCTGAGCAGAGCGGAAACAGTCTGCAAATTATTCTTTACGCGGTGATGGATTTCTCGAATTGTTACATCTTTTGTGACAAGCGCCCGATCTCTTCTACGTAATTCTGTTACGTTGTGGAGAAGTATTATCGCTCCGATGTGATCCTCGCCAGCGACAAGTGGCATCACCAATAAATCAAATATTCCACTCTCATTTTCAAACTCTTCTCGGCGTAAATTTTTTCCGCTCATAATGCTGCGCCAGGGCTCATCTGTTGGAGCGCTTAAATTTGGTTTTACACTTTCAATTACATCACCAAGTAAATGTCCCTCTAGCTCACCACTCCACCCTGCTCTATTAAATGCAGATCTAGCATTTGGGCTGGCATAAGTAATTTGGCCCGAAGAATCTAATCGAATTAATCCATCGCCAACCCGAGGCGCGGATTCAGAGCGATAAAAACTATTTTGGATTGGAAATGTTCCCTCGGCGACCATCTGGTAGATCTTGTGCGCTATTTCTCGGTAATTGAGTTCTAATCGAGATGGTGAACGCATTAATTCTGCATTTCGATGACGTGAAATCACTGCGATTACTCGGCCATCGAAGAAAACAGGAACCGTCTCTTCCTTAATCAATAATTCGCCAACTTTTTCAGCCTCAGAATCTCGATCAATCTCGCCGGTTGAAAGTGCGCCATCAATCCTCGGATTAGTGCCCCAAGCAATTACTTCCCCAATTACATCGTGGGCGAAAACAGTAGCGGCCGTCGTAGGTCGAATATGTGACATCGCAATATGTCCATCTGGCCAAGATTGATAATCGCGACGTTTTGGAATCCAGAGAATTAAATCTGCAAATGATAAATCAGAGAGAAGTTGCCATTCGGCGAGCAACTCCATCAATCGCGCACGATCGTCCTCAGTTAGCGCGGTTTGTGATGCAATCAGTTCATCTATAGATAACAAGATTGTTCACCGCCTAATCAATGAGTCGATAGCTTCTAATGCACTTCCTGTGCGATCCTACCAATCTCCGAGATCGTCTTACCAAACCCACTCTCCCGTTTAGCGGGCTCGGCCAGATTGCTGTTTATTCGCTCATTTATCGGCAGAATAAAGGAGGTTTCACCATCACACATTTTCTTGAATCTATTTGCCAAAGCCCGGTCTTCACGCGAAGCCCCAGATTGATTCAAAATATAAATGATTGGCAATTTTCTTAGAAGGACTGGAAACTGTGACATGAACTGTTCTAGTCGTATCAAACTCAAACCATTAGATTTACAGAGATAAATCAACGCCGTAGTTTCTTCGAGAGTTCTATTTATAAATCCTGCCTGCCACCTACGATCATTCACTACTTCCTCAAGTGGCGGAAGAGAACCGAGGTCTACGATAGAAACCTTAGAAGAATCAGCGATTTTAAGATCTGTTGACTTTTCATTTAATGCTAGGTTAACAAGACTTAGATTCTCACTATTGTTTTCAGCTCTGCCCATAAAGTATTCAAGGGCAGGTGCGCGAATATCTGCATCGTAGATAATTACTTTAGAGTCCGATGCCAAATAATTTGCAAGATTCAAAGCAATCGAACTTCTTCCAGGAGCGCCAACGGTTCCAGTTATTGTGATAACGCATGGCCTCTGGGGCTTGTCTTTACCTGATTTTATGATTGCTGGGTTTCCAATCCCATTAGTAAACCCACTTTCGAAGCTGTCGCTTGGATTCTCGATTATCAATGGGAGCCTTAGCTGACCTCGAATGTGCGTCATTAATTTATGTGAATTTGTTTCAATATCATCAATTGAAATATGAGTCACTCTTGTATTAGCCAGGCTATTTAGAACTTCAGAATCATAATCTGGTAAATCGCTTTTGAAAATAACAACAGTTCTCAGTGCCTCACTTCTTTCCTGCAAAAATTCCACCAGGCTTGACATATCAATCGCCCGATAAATGATGCTCCAACCTTG
>WLCY01000126.1 GCA_009705075.1 Actinomycetota bacterium | reverse complement strand
GATTTTTGATAACGAAGCAAAATCAAGGTCTCCGTATATGTTGGAATCTCGAAGATCCAACCTTCCTAGATTCGGTCCGTTTAGTACCAATATTTTCATATTGAAATTCTCTCATACGCCGTTGCAATCTGGTCTCTAGTTACCTCTTCTAACCAGATGGGTTTACCTATACCTTCAAGCCCGATAAATCTAAGTTCTGACCCTCGACTCTTCTTGTCCCCCGCCATCAAGCCAAGAAGTTCTGGCAAAGCGCTTCTGGTGTAAGTAATCGGTAGCTCATATTTCTGGAGTAATTCACGGTGCAGATCAACAACGGTTGGACTCAACTTACCTACGACGTTACTTAACTCAGCAGCAAAAACCAATCCAATTGAAACCGCTTCACCGTGACGAAGCTTGTAATCCTCCAGTTTCTCAACCGCGTGTCCCAGCGTATGGCCATAGTTCAAAATTTCCCGAAGTCGGCTCTCCCTAAAATCAGCGCTCACTACTTCTGCTTTTACTGAGACGCTACGTAAAATTAGATCACCGATATTTGATCTGGCATCTCTTGCTAAATCTAGTATTTGAGGATCCGAGATGAATCCAGCCTTAATGATTTCCGCCATCCCAGCGTTGAAATCTCGCACAGACAATGTCTCGAGAAAATCAAAATCAATAATCACTGAAGCGGGCGAATGGAACGCTCCAATCAAATTCTTCCCATGGGCGCTGTTAATTCCGGTTTTACCACCAATTGCAGCATCCACCATTCCAGCAAGAGAAGTCGGAATCGCGTGCCACGCAATACCTCGCAGCCAACTTGCTGCAACAAATCCTGCGAGATCTGTCGTTGACCCGCCACCAATTCCGATTATGCAATCACTTCTCGTAAGTCCGAATTCTCCGCATGCTTCCCACATCTTCAATAAAAATTCTGGCGACTTCGCAGCTTCACCCGAAGGAACTTCGATTAAGGCAATATTTGAAGACAATAAAGAGTTGACTTGAAACCTTTCGCCAAGTTCTTTTGGGATAATTAGCATCGTCTTGTTGTGTTTATCTACTATTTCACCAACTGCAGCTCTCCAAGATTTATCTAGGTGAACCAAGTATTCGCTCTCGGCGCGTACGCGAATCGAATTCATAAAGCCGCCCCTATGGAATCAGCTATTTCTTGCGCAACTTCTGCCGGCTTTCGATTATCTGTCGCTATTTTCATAGTTGCAAGAGATTCGTAGAGTGGACGACGTTTCTCCATGAGGGCCATCCATTGCTGACGCGGGTTTAAGGCCAGGAGTGGTCGCTCCTTATTAAATCCAACTCTCGGCGCCGCTTGCGAAATCGAAACTTCTAGATAAGCGACCGGTACTTTGCTGTTACGTAAATGTTCGGCAACATCACTATCAAGAACTGAGCCGCCACCGAGTGCAACTACCCCTGAAGCTGAATTTAACGCCCCAAGTACGACGCCCTTCTCGATCGCGCGAAATGCGGGTTCTCCATCTTCAGTAAAAATCTCGGAAATCTTCTTCCCGCTAAGTTTTTCGATTTCAAGATCAGTATCTAGAATTTCACATTGTAGAATCTTCGCGAGTTGCCTGCCGACTGAAGATTTGCCCGCTCCTGGCGGACCGATCAGAACCGCCTTCGGCATTAGGAGATTTCCAGATTGTCTATAAAATTTCTGAAATTGCGGACTACTTCTCCTACGCTATCGCCGCCAAATTTTTCTAGTACTGCATCCGCCAAAACAAGTGCGACCATAGCTTCCGCAACGATTCCAGCTGCGGGAACTGCACAGACATCTGATCTCTGATTTATAGCCTTCGCAGGTTCTCTAGTTACTGTGTCAATCGTGTCAAGAGCTTTAGGAACAGTGGAGATAGGTTTCATCGCAACCCGAACTCGCAAAATTTCGCCGTTGGATATGCCACCCTCGGTCCCTCCTGCTCGATCTGTGCGACGAACAATTTTTCCGGCCGAGTTCTTTTCGATTTCATCGTGAGCACTTGAACCTCGACGTTTTGCGGTTTCGAAGCCATCACCAATTTCTACGCCCTTTATAGCCTGAATTCCCATTAGAGCACCTGCAAGTTTGGAATCCAACCTTCGGTCCCAGTGAGTGTGCGAGCCAAGCCCGACCGGCATACCAAATGCCAAAATTTCTACAACTCCGCCAAGAGTGTCGCCATCTTTATGCGCACTTTCAATTTCGGAGATCATTGCAGCGCTAACGCTCTTATCAAACGCCCGAACTGGATCGTTATCGATATCCGTACGATCGCTAAATGCAGGCAGTTTGTAATCAATTGGTGCTGCAGCTTTTCCAATTGATAGAACGTGGCTCATAATTTTAATTCCAACAGTCTGCTCCAAGAAAGCTCTCGCGACTGCGCCAAGAGCGACACGTGCCGCGGTTTCTCGCGCACTTGCTCGTTCTAAAATGGGTCTTGCATCATCAAAATCGTATTTCTGCATTCCAACTAAATCTGCATGGCCTGGTCTAGGTCGAGTCAGTGGTGCATTTCGTGCGAGTTCGCTTAACTCTTTTTCGTCAACAACTTCTGCTGCCATCACTTTTGACCACTTCGGCCATTCCGAATTAGCAATCTGCAATGCAATAGGTCCACCTTGAGTCTTACCATGGCGGACCCCGCCAAGAATGGAGACCACATCTGCTTCAAAAGTTTGTCTTGCACCGCGCCCAAAACCTAATCGACGTCGTTGTAAATCCGCATCTATCATCTCTTTGGTTATTTCAATGTGGGCGGGCATTCCCTCTAAAATCGCGCTAAGCGCAGGACCATGCGATTCACCAGCAGTCAACCAACGAATCACAATTTACTCCTCTATATTTTTCAATTTATAGCGCCTTCGCAGGCTCCTATTGTGGCAGATATCCCGCTCCCCCCGCTTGAATTAAAGCGAAAATCAGAGAATCGACGCGAAAAAACCAGAAAAAATAAAAGGCGCGAATGGAATATTGCCGTTATATCTACGAAAAATGAGAACAAAAAACGCACTTGAGATTCCGCCAAGAACCCAACATAGGCTGAATGATTGAAGCCATGAACTAAAGCTCGTGGGCCAGAACGAGATTATCCAAAACAATTTCAAATCCCCCGCACCAATTCTCCCGCTAAATACCAGGTGAAGAGTTGCCAACAGCAGAGTTGCAACCAAGATTTGGATCAAAGTTTGTGAGGAAAATTGCTTCCAATTTAGAACAAAGGTGAAGCCAGAAAACCAAAGTAAATCTCTATTTCGAATTATTCTAAATTTTAGATCGCTAATCGAAATATTCAAGGCAAAAATTAAATAACCAAATATTGATAAGACCCTGACCATCACCCAAACCTAATAGGCGGTTTACCGAGCAAGTTACACCTGTGGATAGAGTTAACTATCTGCGATGTGAGTCAGCAGCGCGCTTCTCATCTCGTCTAAATCGAATTCCTCTTGCGTAAAAAGCTTGATCT
>WLCY01000125.1 GCA_009705075.1 Actinomycetota bacterium | reverse complement strand
CCAATTGCCTTATCTTGTGCGGAGATTGTTGCAACATCTGCAATTTGAGATTTGCCACTAACCGCAGTGGAATTCTTCTTTAGCTCTTCGGAAACAGCCTTAACTGCAGCTTCGATACCAACCTTGATATCCATTGGTTGCGCGCCAGCGGCGAGGTTACGAAGTCCTTCTTTAACCATAGCTTGTGCCAAAACAGTCGCAGTCGTTGTTCCATCGCCAGCGACATCATTGGTCTTTTCCGCAACTTGCTTTACAAGTTGGGCTCCCATGTTTTCAGCTGGATCAGATAGTTCAATCTCCTTGGCGATTGTTACGCCATCGTTTGTAATTAGTGGTGCCCCATAAGACTTTGCAATAACGACGTTGCGACCCTTAGGTCCAAGCGTTACTTTTACCGTGTCAGCAAGAATATTGACACCGCGCTCCATCGCACGACGAGCATCTTCATCAAAACTTAAAGTTTTTCCCATTTGTTATTACTTCTTTTCAATAATTGCTAGTACATCGCGAGCTGAGAGAACTAGATATTCCTCGTTGTTGTACTTAACTTCAGTTCCGCCATACTTGCTGTAAAGAACGACATCGCCAACTTTTACATCCATTGGTGTGCGAACGCCGTCATCAAAGCGACCTGGTCCAACCGCAATTACTGTGCCTTCTTGTGGCTTCTCTTTTGCAGTATCTGGAATTACTAAACCTGACGCTGTTGTTTGTTCGGCTTCATTTGCCTTTACAACTAAGCGATCTTCTAGTGGCTTGATGGTTACGGCCATGATTACTCCTTCATATTTGTGGGCTCTAATCCAATTAGCAGACTCGCCCTTCGAGTGCTAACGCAAACTCTAAAGCAGGCTTGGCGACGCGTCAAAAGATGGGTTTTGTTATTCCAGAGCTGGAATTAGCCTCAAATCCGAGCTCAGAGGGCGCTAGGCCCTTTGCTACAGCCAGTGAACCCATCGCAGCGACCATCGCTCCATTATCCGTGCATAGGTTCAAAGGTGGGATTCGAAGCATGATGCCCGCTTTACTTGCTCGCTCTTGGGCGAGGGCTCGAAGTCGGCTATTTGCTGCAACTCCCCCCGCAATAATCAAAGTCTCGATTCCAGTCTCCTGAGCGGCTCCAATTGCCTTCTTTAATAGAACATCAACCACTGCTTCTTGGAAAGAAGCAGAAACATCGGCGCGAATGTGATCTGGAGTTTTTATCAAATACCTCGATACCGCCGTTTTTAACCCTGAAAACGAGAAGTCATATTTATGGTCAATTAAATCTCGAGCCAGAGTTAGGCCTCGTGGAAAATCAATTGCATCTGGATCACCGGCTTTGGCATCTTTATCAATCGCAGGCCCGCCCGGAAACCCGAGTTCCAGAATTCTTGCAATCTTATCGAAGGCCTCACCTGCAGCATCATCAATTGTTGAACCTAGAGTTTTTACATCACTGGTTAAATCATTGACTTGCAGAATTGAACTATGACCACCGCTAACTAAGAGTGCGATTGCCGGATCTAATTTGTGATCCGAATCTAGCGAATCAACTGCGATATGTGCCGATAAATGATTAACCCCATAAAGCGGCTTCTCTAAAGCAAGAGCGAGGCCTGCGGCACTTGAAGTTCCAACCAATAGTGCGCCAATCAATCCGGGGCCTGCAGTTACGGCAAAGGCATCGATATCTTTAATTGAAAGTCTGGCATCGCTAAGAGCTTTGGCGATAACTCCTTGCATTGCTTCTAAATGTGCGCGGCTGGCAATTTCGGGAACTACGCCACCAAATCTGGCATGCTCCTCAACGCTAGAGGAAATTACATTGGCTAATAACTTTCGACCAGAAACAATTCCCACTGCTGTTTCATCGCAGGATGTTTCTATTCCAAGGACTAGTGCGTCAGAGTTTTTCACACTAACTCCTTTCGCATAACAATTGCTGGCTTTCCTGGACCGTAATAATCTTTGCGGCGCGAAATTTCAATAAAACCAAATGATTCATAAAGTGGGATTGCTTCTTCGTTGCCAACTCGAACTTCGAGCATTATTGCTTCGCATTTTTGAGTTCGGGACCAGTCGATCAATCTGCGAAGTAATTCGCGGCCAATACCTTTGCGACGATATCCATCTGCAACCGTGACAGTTAAAACATCAGCAGTTCCGGCCAAATTAACTACACCGGCATACGCAATTAGCTCCCCTGCCTTCTCGGCAACTACATACATTCGTTCTTTGCCAGCAAATTCTTCTTTAAACTGTGCCATCGTCCAGGCTTCATGACCATAACTAGATTTTTCAATTGCAAATGCCGGTACTAAATCAAGTTGGGTCATTGGTCTAAATTTCACACCAACCGGTGCTGGGTAAGCATCCGGCCTACGTACATAAATAGGTTGAGTATAAGTTGCACCAGATTCTGCAATTGAAACAAATGCAACTGGATCTGGAAATTGATTTGAAGCCTCTCCAAAAATTGGAACATTTAAGTTTTCTAGCTGTACTGGCTGGCAAACTTTTGGTTCACCAACTCGAACTCCTTCGGTATATCTTGCATAAAAAATCTCTTTTCGGCGGGCATCAATTGCAACGAAAAAATCTTCATCCGGAATTCCTCGTGCAATTGCGTCGAGACTGCAGACGCCTGTCAATTTAATCCCTCGAGCAAATGCAAAGCTTTGAGCAAAAGAGATTCCAACGCGAAGACCGGTGAATGTTCCTGGCCCCATGCCAACAATTACTTCATCAATACTGCTTTGAACTTTGAGCCCTTCGGCTACTAGTTTTGGTAAGGCTTCGCCATGAGAGAGTGCGCCGTCGTGATGGGACAAAAATATAGTTTTGTTGTCACCAACGATCGCGACACTTGTTCGAGAAGTCGAAGTATCAATTAATAGGTAAGTTCTCACAATTTAAACTCAGCAAATCTCTGACCGTGGCCAATAATTGAAACCAGCCTTTGATCATCGCTCTCACCAAATTCAATCATTATTTCCAAATATTGATCGGCTAAGCGATCAGCCAGCCCTTCGCCCCATTCCACAACAGTGATACTTGAAGGAAGGTAGCTCTCTAAATCTAAATCATCAAAAATTGCATTCATTTCACCCTGTAAGCGATAGGCATCAACATGTACTAATCGAATTCTTCCTTCATGAATCCGCGAAATAACAAATGTGGGAGAAGTAATATTTTCTATTCCAAGCGCTCTTCCTATGCCTTGAGTAAGCGCTGTCTTTCCCGCCCCGAGCGGTCCGGATAGGAGTACAAGATCTCCAACTCTGAGTTTTTCGCCAATATTCTGGCCCAGAGCTTTCATCTCTTCAACGCTGTTAACTTCGGCCACGAGAGAAGATTACCCAGTTAAATGAGTGAAAAAAGCGGGACCAGTGAAAACTGGCCCCGCAATTTACTTATTACTAGTTGTATCTAGGAATTAATCCTGATATTTCAACTCAGTTGGTTGGTAATCCATATCAGTATTCATGTATGGAGT